>JAYUHI010000091.1:0-13692 GCA_043767095.1 Bacteroidota bacterium | reverse complement strand
TATTATAAAGCCTAAACTTAATGAAAAATAGCCAAACGGATGGTGACAAAAACGGGGAATGGCTTTACAAAAAGTTGATTGACTTAAAGGGCTAATTTCTTATGTCAATCCCCCAGTTAAGTTTTTGCCGCAAGGTGTTGAAATGGCTGTGTGCTTGCAATTGCAACAACCGGACTTTGAATGAAGCTCTTCTGATTTTCAACTTTACGGAATCATCAATGGTTTCAAAGCGGCTGTCTAATGAGATCAGGAATTTTTTCGATCGCCCTTCAATTTTGAATGTTATTTCCGATTTATCAGAGATAACAATGGGCCGGGCTGTGAGGTTGTGCGGACTAACCGGTGTAATGATCAGGCTTTCTGCAGCAGGGATAACCAGTGGGCCGCCACCACTTAACGAGTATCCGGTCGAGCCCGTTGGGGTGGCCACAATAATCCCATCCGACCAATACGAATTTAAAAGTTCCCCATCCACAAAAACGTGCACTGTAATCATAGAGGAGGTGTCTTTCTTCATGATGGTAAAATCATTCAGCGCATAGGAGAAGCCGTTGAACAATTTTGGGTCAGATGAAAGTTTAAGCACCGTGCGTTTATCGGTTTTTAATTTCCCATCGCACATTAGCCCGATAGCTATTTCGGTTTCTTCGCGGCTAACCGTTGCTAAAAACCCAAGACGGCCAGTGTTGATACCGAGGATGGGGATTTCCTGTTTGCCAACATACGTTACCGAATCGAGCAGCGTACCGTCTCCACCTACCGAAACGAAATAATCGACTCCTTTCAATCCGCTCTTCCGGTCAAATGATTTTGTTAGTCCGCTGATGTGCTTTTTGATTAGGTCTGAAACAATCACCTCACCACCATGCGCCTGAACAATATCCACCAGCTTTTCTATAAAGCGGGTGGACTTGGAATGAAAATCACGACCGTGAAGGGCAACGCGCATAAAGGGCGTTTAGTTAAATATTCAGATAACGCATTAACATGTCGAGCCGGTCTCTGTTGGGGTCATCATTGTGGGCGGTTTGATAGCGGGCAATGATGCGATACCCGAACCGCTCTAAAGTGGCCACCACGCGGGAGAGGTCGTCTTGATTGATTTTGATTGTGAGTTTGATTTTTCCTTTGTCGAGCGGATCATCGGCCAGTGTGCTGCTGATGATCTTGGCATCGTTCTCTTCCACTAACCGGCTTATTTCACCCAGTGAATAATCCATCAAGTCCATGGAAAGAACCAGAATACTGCCCTGCATTTGCACCGCAGCCGTTTGGGCAAACGAAACCATAATGTCGGCCACAGTTATTACGCCCGCATACTGCTGCAGATCATTATGCACGGCCACCATTTGCAGCTTATGATCACCGGCCATTTTCAACACTTCATAAAAATGCGAATCACTTGAAACTATGCAATCATCGCCAATCAAATCAAACCCATTTATTTTTTTAGTGAGGTCGTTTTGTTCCAGGATTGTGTCTTCGGAAACAAAGCCCAGGAATTTTTCATTTTCAATTACGGGCAGTTGACCACACCGAAACTCCTCCATCCAGGCAATGGCTTTGCTGGCCTCATCGGTAAGCTTCAAAGGAGGAAGCATGTGATTGATCAACTCTTCGGCTATCATGGCATTTTACCGGTTATAAATTCTTCCAACAGTTCGTTAAACTTTTCCGGGTGTTCCATCATGGGCGCGTGACAACATTTGTCAATAAACCTCAGTTTTGATTGTGGAATCAAGCGGTTAAAATCATGACCCACCATAGGCGGTGTAATGGTATCGTTCAACCCCCACACCAGCAGTGTGGGCACTACTATTTTGTGCAAATCACTGGCCAGGTTGTTTCGCTGTGCCGATTTGGCAATAGCCACAATGCGCATGCATTTGGGAATGCTCTTCGTGGTTTCGAAAACTTCGTCCACTAATTCTTTTGAAGCCACCTTCGGGTTATAGAAAGTATATTCCACCCGCTCTCTGATGTAATCATAACTGCCTCTTCGGGGATAGGACCCACCCATGGCGTTTTCAAACAAACCACTGCTTCCGGTTAGCACCAGTTTGTTTACCTTCTTTTCGTTGTGCAAAGTATACAGCAAGGCAACATGGCCTCCCAGAGAATTACCCATTATAATCATGTTGTCTAATTCCATGGCCTGCACAAATTCTTCCACATATTTTCTTAACCCTTCCAGCCCGGCTTCTTTGATGGGCATACTGTAAATGGGTAACATGGGAATCACCACCCGGAATTTGGAGGAGAAACGGTTCACCACTGCCTCCCAATTACTGAGGGCGCCAAACAAGCCGTGAAGCAACATCAACACCTGGCCGCTGCCTTCGTCAACGTAACTATAGCCTTTTAATTCCTTAACATTTAAGGGCATGTGGGCAGAATTTTGATGATAAGTAAGTAAAAAAAACCGAACCTTTAGAAGGCGTGAAATATTTCCTTGAAAAAAGGAATAAAACCGCCTATCCACGATGAAACTACAGGGGCCAGGCTGGCGGTGAACGGGTAAAGCCATGAACCGGCTGTCCAATCTTCCGGGAGCGTGAATTTTAATGAGTCGGCAATCCAAATGATAATGCTGATCATAAAGGCTGCTTTGAATATACCCAGGCACGCCCCCATTAACCTGTCGATAGAACCTAAAAAAGTTTTATCAATGGAGTGCTTAAACATCCGCCCAATAAGCGTAACGGCAATCACAATCACAATAAAAACAATAATGAACGCGATGTAGGGAAGCGTGGCCTTGTCGGCATGAAAATGTTCTTGCAGGTAGATCATTGCCCACCCCATTAATTTAAAACCGCCAAACACACCCAGCACAATGGCCAGGATGGAAAACAGTTCCATGAGAAACCCTTCCTTGTAACCGGAGTAAGCCCCGATAAGGAAAACCACGAGTAGAAACAGATCTGCTTTGGTCAAGGCGCTAAAAGTTTTTTCACCAATTCTGAAATCATCTTGCCATCGGCTTTTCCGGCCAGGGCTTTGGTTGCCGTTCCCATAACTTTGCCCAGGTCTTGCGGGCCTTTGGCTCCAACCTGTTCAATGATTTTGTTGAGCTCCGTTTTCAATTCATCTTCTGAAAGTTGTTTGGGCAAATAAGCGCTGATGATTTCCAGTTGAAATAGTTCGCGCTTGGCTAAATCGTCACGGCCTTCTTTCTGGAAAATCTCTGCCGATTCCTTCCGTTGTTTGGCGGCCTTCATCAACAACTTATTTTCTGTTTCCGATGAAATTTCTCCGGTATTGTTTTTATCGGTCTCAGCCAGCAGAATCATCGCCTTGATGCCGCGCAGAGCTTCCAGTTTTTCCTTTTCCCTGGCCAGCATGGCTTGCCTGATGTCGTTATCAATTTGTGATTTGAGGCTCATGGTAGTTTGAAGTAAAGTTTTGCAGCCCAAAGTTAGACGTTCTAATGCGGATAACGATAAATTTGAAAAAAGTTAACTTTGCGGACTCAAACAAAATGACAATTGGGAATGGGGCAAGCATTAGACATTAAGGACATTAAGACACTCTTTCCGGACGAATGGGTATTAGTTGGTAATCCAGTTATGGACGACAGTAAAATTGACGTTCTATCAGGCATTCCAATTTATCACAGTAAAGATAAAAAAGAAGTTTGCTACATCGGACGGGAGAAAACAACTGCGTTTGAAAAAATTTCTCTGGTTTTTACTGGCACCTTCAAACCAACAAGAAAGATTACGGGTATTTTCAATCGCGTTAAATGATAACTTTTCCATTTAAACGAGAGCCTGAAAGTGGACTGATCATTTTAAACATTGAAGTTGATGGGAAGTTTGAACTAAAAATGGTTCTTGATACGGGTGCTACCAACACAACAATCGACAGCAATGCTTTGTATTTACTGGGCTATGACCTAAAGGACAGTATTGGTTTAGTAGAGATTGAAACGGCCAACGGAGTAATAGAGACAGAAGTATTTGAAGTTGCCAGCTTTTCTTCACTCGGGCTAACAAAAAGTAAATTTCAAATCCAGGTTTACGATTTCTCGGCTCATGGTGTCTTCTCGGACTATAACGGCCTGCTTGGTTTGGATTTTTTAGAAGGGACAAAATTTTGTGTAGATACGAATCTAAATACAATCACCCTGACTTAACAAAAGTAAGGGGTCGAACGAATTTTCCCCATGACCCGCCTCAGCGTTAATATCAACAAGATCGCCACCCTAAGAAATGCACGTGGTGGGAATAATCCAGATGTTATTAAAGTGGCGAAGGATTGTGAGCGGTTTGGAGCAGAGGGCATTACGGTTCACCCCAGGCCCGATGAAAGACATATTCGCTCCAAGGATGTTATCGAACTTAAAAAAATTATCACTACTGAGTTTAACATTGAGGGATACCCCGATCAGCGATACCTTCAAATCATTACCGAAACCAAACCGGCCCAGGCCACACTGGTGCCCGATTCACCAAGTGTAATTACATCAAACCAGGGCTGGGACACAGTTGCACATACCGATCACCTCAAAATTTTAATCCGGCAAATTAAAAACAGCGGTTGCCGGGTTTCCCTTTTTGTGGATGCCGATCCTCTTATGGTGGAGGGCGCAGCGCAGGCGGGGGCCGACCGGATTGAATTATACACCGGCCCTTACGCAGAAGGTTTTAATAAGAACAAAGAGGAAGCGATTGAACCCTACATCCGTGCAGCAGAGCGAGCGCGCACTTTAGGTTTAGGATTAAATGCCGGCCACGATTTAGATTTGCACAACCTGCGTTATTTAAAAACAACTATTCCCTGGCTTGATGAAGTGAGCATTGGTCATGCGCTTATTTGTGATTCGCTTTATTTTGGATTGGAGAACTCCATTCAGATGTACCTTCGGCAATTAGCCGATTAGCTAATTGCCTCTGTATTTCGATTCCTTAAAAATCTTTTGCGCATCGGCTTCACGCATCAAGTCAGGAAGTTTCTTGCCGGTCTCATTTAAATACCCGTTGGCCATTTGCCAACCCACCCACATGCCAATGCGCCCGGGGCATTGCGCACTGATCTCGGTTGTCTTGGGCCGCTCGGCAATGTATTTCTGTTTGATCATGTGGCTGGTAGCGAACAACACCTGGTCCTCAATCATGCGCTTCCAGATGGTGGCTTCATTATAAAACGCTCCGTCAATTTCTCTTTGTGTATAGCCAATCAACAAACTATCCGGGGCGCAGGGGAGCATGTGCTTGGTGAAAGAATAGGCTTTTCCGTAGGCAATCATATCAGCCAGAACCGTTTTGTCTTCCAGGTTGGTTTTGTTATAGCGGTCAGATATTCCGTAAAGCAAAATCACCGAAGGCACCACGAAATCTTTTTGATAACGCTTCAACATGTAGTCGTACATATTGGGCCTGAACCGGGCACCTTCCCCTAAAAAATAATCAAGGCCTATGATTACCAGCGAATCCGTAACCATCACATCAGTTTCCAATCCACTGATCACCGTTTGAATTTTGGGCGGAACAAAATCAGGGTAATAGTATTGGAGGTTTTTGAAAGCTTCGGCAAACTGATTTTTCAATTCGTCACCGTTTCCAAAGACACGATGTGTTTCCATCCGTAAAGTATCAAAGGAAGGATGCGTGAACCGGCTAAACAACTCATTGATAAAAGCAGAGTCGCTGGGATAAGCCTGCCGGCTGAAAAAATTATCGCGCAATTGTATATGCTTCGAAAAAAAATCTACCAATTGTTGTTTGGTTTGAATGGCCGGCAAGGAATCTTCTAATGATTCGAATTTCAGATTCAGTTCAATGTTGCCGGTATCAGGGACTAAGGCGCATTGGTCATCCTTTTTTTTATCACAAGCAAAAATGACAGATGTAATCAGCAGCGTAAGCAAAATTCTTTTCATTGCGCGAATATGCTTATTTCTATTGAAACCTTGCGAGGATTTAACCTTAGTAGAAGAATCTTGACCTATGAAGCCCTCACCTTATTACCTTATTTTGGCTTTTGCCCGCATTTTTCTGTAATAAGGGAATAAGGTTTTCAATTCAGGTTAATATCATTTCTACTAAAGTTAGCTACAATGCATTATAGAGACTTTTTTTCTAATTCCTTTTCTAAAAATTAAGTAGCTTTCAAAAAAGTATTCTAAGCTTGAAAAATTTAAAACACATTGCTGTTTCGGGCAACATAGGTTCCGGTAAAACCACCCTGGCCGAAAAACTTTCCAGGCATTACGGGTGGTCTCCGCTTTATGAATCGGTTGACCACAACCCATACCTGCGCGATTTTTATGACGATATGACTCGCTGGGCTTTTCACCTGCAAATTTATTTTCTCAACAGCCGGTTTAACCAGGTGCATCAAATCCGCCAAAGCGAAAAGACGATTATCCAGGATCGCACGATTTATGAAGACGCCTACATTTTTGCCGCCAACCTGCACAAAAGCCGGCATATTTCAGACCGCGACTATCAAAGTTACCTCGACATCTTTCATTCGATGATCAATTTTGTGAAAGCGCCTGACTTGCTGATTTACCTGAAGGCCGACATTCCTAAACTGGTGCAGCAAATTCAAAAACGCAACCGCGATTTCGAATTCAACATCAAATTAGAATACCTGAGAAATTTGAATGAGCATTACGAAGAGTGGATTGCAAAATATAAATCAGGAAAGCTTTTGGTGATTGATGTAAACAAACTCGACTTTGTAGAAAACGTGGAAGACTTTTCTTTTATCGTGTCGCGCATCGACCTGGAAGTGAATAATTTGTTTGGTTAACCATTCGGCTTCAAAATTGTAGCTTTACTTAGCGATGAAGAAAGTTCAAATCATACCGTTTGAAAATAAGAAAGACGCGCAAGTCGAACTCGACAGGCAGATGACCCCGGAGCAGCGTTGGGTGCGCATGTGGGAACTAATAGAATTAAGCATCGCCTTTTCGCCCACTAAACAATTGAAGGTTTTTGATGAACCTGATAAATTCATCACGCTCAAACGAATAAAATGATCTCACTTAAAGAGGCTGCTGAGTTCCTCACAATCCTGAACCAAAAAGGGGTGCAGTATTTAATCATCGGTGGGGTTGCCGTAAACGTGCATGGTTACACTCGAGCCACAGGGGATTTGGATATTTGGTATAACCCAAGCAAAGAAAATTTCCAACGATTGATTTCTTCCATCCAATCATTTGGCTTTGATGTTTCTCCAATAGAAAATTTAATTGATTACGACACAAAGGGTTTTATAAGGCTTCCGATGGATTCGTTTTTTCTTGAGCTCCTGGCTATCATTGATGGGAAACTGGATTTCAATCAAACATACTCCAAAGCCATACAATATAACTTCGAGGGGATAATGGTGCCGGTTATCGGTTATGATGAATTAATCCAAAACAAAATAATGTCGAGGCGGGCGAAAGATTTGGAAGACATTGCCCAACTGGAAAGAAGAAAAAACAAGCTACTTTAAAAGAAATAATCATTTTTTCGGGGTTGCTCCTCTTGAATCATTCCCCAGGAATTCTTGTTAAGTTTGCACCATGGTTCAGACCATTATCATCGGCATTCTTTTAATTGCAGCCCTCGCATACCTGGGCCGATTGGTGTATCGATCATTTCAGGGAAAAGCACACTGCGAGACGGGTTGTGGCAAGTGCGGAGATATTCAGGCCTCACCCCCGGCTCCTCTCCAATCCCGAGACTTCGGGAGAGAGGGGTGACTATTTTTTGATGCGTCATCAACAGGTAACAAATTGTTTTTTTATTTAACCGCTTTGGCCCGGTTGGGGGAATCAGAAATAACTCCATCCACTCCCATCTCTTTTATCTTTTTGATGTCAGTAAATTCATTAACAGTCCAGGGGATGACGCGCATTCTCTTTCCGTTCCGTATCGAAGATGGTTTTTTAGAGTGCAGGTATTTTACCCGTTCACCATTTAACAATTGAAATGCCGGACTATAAATATCCGGGATGAAGCCCAACTCGGTTAAGTTCACATCGATTGATTTTGTGTTTTCAATCAATGCCGCAAGCCGTATTTGAGGATACTGTTGATGGATATAGCGCAGCACCCTGAAATCAAATGACTGAATTACGATCCGCTGGATGGGCAACTGTTCATTCAGCATTTTAATAACCAGATCAGCGAATACTTCCGGAGTTGGGTGAAAAAGGTTGTCGCCTTCCGGGTCTGTTTTTATTTCGATGTTGTAATCTACTTCATATCGTGAGAAGCTTTTGATGTGATCTTCCACAGCCACGATAACATCCTTCAATAATGGCTTTCCGATTTTCATCTTTTGCTGCTCCGGAAACCGGGCGTTGTTTTTAGAGCCGCAATCCCACATGGCTACTTCCGCATAGGGCATTTGAAAAATGTTGAATTTTATTTCTTGTTCAGGGTCGATATCTTTTCCCGATGCATCAACACAAATGCTGGCGCTCATCCAGGGTTCGTGAGAAACAACCAATTGACCGTCCTTCGTAACGGCCAGGTCCAACTCAATGGTTGTCACGCCAGAATCCAGTGCCATCAAAAATGCCGGGATGGTATTTTCGGGCATGAGCCCCCGTGCACCACGGTGGCCCTGAACATCAAATTTTGGGGTGGAGTATTGGGCCAGGGAAACAGTGGAATTAAGTAAACAAGCAAAAGTCAGGAGTTTGTGACTTACCCTCCACAATACTCTCAGGTCGAGAGACCTAGCAGGTCTCTCATTCTTCCGATAAGGAGACCTGTTAGGTCTGGCTGCTGCTTTTCGCAAAACTGTTGTACAACCTATCAACCTATACATCGCAAATGCCAACACCCTGTTTCAATGAGCCCAGTTTGTCAGGACGGGCAGGAATAAACTCCTGCGCTACAAAACCTTTGAAGCCGGTTTCAATGATGGCCCGCATGATGGCCGGATAATTCAACTCCTGGGTTTCATCTATTTCATGACGACCGGGAACGCCACCGGTGTGGTAGTGAGAAATGTATTTGAAGTTTTTCCTGATCGTGGCAATCACATCGCCCTCCATAATCTGCATGTGATAGATATCGTAGAGCAGTTTAAAATTTTCAGAGCCGAGTTTCTCGCAAAGCTTCACGCCCCACTCGGTGTGGTCACATTGATAATCCTTGTGGTTTACTTTGCTGTTGAGCAGTTCCATGCTAATGGTGATGTTATATTGCCGGGCAACTTTTAAAATCGGATCAAGCCCGTTCGCGCAGTTTTCTAATCCTCTTTCCGAACTTATTCCATTGGTATTTCCGCTAAAGCAAATCAGGTTCTTCAATCCGGCATCGGCTGCTTTGGGGATGTTAGTCGAATAATCTTTCAGAAATTTTTCATGAAGAGAGAGATCATTAAACCCCTTGTTCAAGCCCTGGTCGGTAGCATATCCCATAGCGCAAGTCAAACCATATTGGGCGGCAATGCTCCATTTATCGGGCCCCAGCAAGTCAATGGATTTAATCCCCATACCTTTCGATGCCTCACATAGTTGTTCCAGCGGGATATCATTGTAGCACCACTGGCAAACAGAATGGTTAATGTTTCCTTTCAGATCGGCAGGAATGGTTTTGTTCATAGCGTTGGCTAAACTTGGTAAAGCAAAAGTCCCGGCCGCACTGGCGGCAAGGGTTTTCAAGGCTTGTTTGCGGTTCATAGGTTGAAGTTAGTAATTGACTGTGATCTTGGAATAAGACTATGCTTTCAAAAAAATTTCCAACTGTTCGATGTTCGGTTTTACTTTTAGTCCGTGATTATGGCCTTTTATTCCGTTCAACTCAAAGTTGCATACCAGGGCCTCAACAATTGTTCTACGATTCTCAATGTTACCGCCCGAGTGATAAAAGTGATCCTTCGTTACAATATTGAACTTGCTCCAGAATTTATTGACCATTTCGTTTTCTCTCCAGTCATTATGATGCCACGTTGATAAAACAAACCTGGCTTTAGTTTTTGAAAGCAAGTTGAACAGTTGCTCCTCATCGGGTTCCCTCCAACCATTGTAGTAATCAACATACCGGCCAAAATAAGGTGGGTCACAGTAAATAAGATCGGTTGCCCTTGCCTGCGGAATTATGTCTGCGAAGCTTTTATTTTCGAACACCCAATTACTACCAATGGCAACTTTTACTTTAGAAACCTGATTAACGATTTTGGTGACATAAGACGGTGAAAAGCGATTTGGTTTTTTGCAAAATGGGATGTTCCAGTTCCCCTTCTTGCCAAAACGCATCATCCCATTAAACCCTGCTCGGGAAAGAAATAGGAAATCGAGAGGGGAAAAGTCTTTGTTGAATCTATCTCTTACCTCCCGAAAATAAACGTAGCCGTTTTCATCAGATGAAGAGAGTTTCTTGTCAGCCACTTCAAGATATTTCTTCACTGTTGTGGCTGTAATCTCTCCCGTTTGAATTCCTTTATAGAAATTGATAATGTGCGGGTTCGTGTCGTTCAAAATAGCCTCCTTAAACCCAGAATTAAATGCCACAACTCCAGTCCCCAGGAATGGTTCAATCCATCGGCCTTTTGGATTGGCAGTCTTTACAACTTCCATTATCCAGGGAACCAGCTTGGTCTTTATTCCCTGACTTTTAATGGGAGGAACAATTACCTTCATTTACTTCTTACAATTTTAGTGGTGATTTTTTTCCAGAGTTCTGGCTTCCCTTTAAAGTCAAGGTAATCTTTCAGCTTTGTTATTTTCTTACCCTTATGAGTGATGTGTCCGTAGTTCTGCCAATATTCATCAAACCAGGTTTCCCCCAGCTTGCTGAACACACCGTTCTCACTTTTCAAATCTTGCAGATCAATTACGCATCCGATGTTTGCGGTGTTATGCGAACCTTGCGAATCACTAGCTATTTTCCATTTTTCAGCGGTGAAAAAGTCAAAATCACGAATAACCGAGGCAATCGATTTAAGGTTTTTTACTTCGGTTACTTGCCTGGCTCCTATTTTGTTAAGTGCTTTTTCTTTTTCTCCCTTCAGTTCATTAACACGATAAATTTGGCCATCCTTTTCATCATTAAAATCAACACGAGTGTAAATGACGCCTAAGACAAAGTGACCAGAGTATTGGTTATAAGGAAACTGAATATTTTTTTGTTTATCTCTCTGAATGAAATACGCGCCATGACTGCCTAGGGTAAAACCTACACTGCTATCGTTGCGCCTAAAGGTTGTCTTGATGTCAACCGCAAATTTGACTTTGTCATTTTCTTTCTTGACAAAGGTTAAGTCTGGATAGTAATTTTGTTTCTCAGCTAAGACAATTTGATAACCAATACTTTCCGCGAACTGAAGGATTTTGGGGAAAAGGTGGATTTCTAAAATCTTGGAAACAATCTTAGTATCGGAGGAAATTGTGTAGATGTTTTTATATATGTCTATAAACCCCTTTATGGCCCACTCACCAGTATCCGTGGAAATATGCTCTCTGATTTTTTCTGCAAACTGCCCCAGCTCCTTTTTAAAATCGCCTTTGAAGTCTTTGAAAAAGTTTTTTTTCATCCACCAAAAGTATTAAAAAGTGTCTCAGGTTTAAACCTTTGCCCTAACCTTTGAAGTTAAACTTGAATAACCAACCCAGCTACTTCGGAAACGCACTCGCATCCAAACCCGGCAGCAACTTCAAAGCGTTCTTGTAGTAAATCTTTTTCAGGATTTCATCGGGAAGGCCGATGCCATACATCCGCCAGAAGGCATGATAGCGTTTGTGGTATGGAAAATATTCATCTTCAGTTTCCAGCACACGGAAGTACGTAGTGTATTCTTCCGGCACCCAACTGTCTTTTCCAAATAAAACTCTATCCTGGTATTTTGTTAAGAAAGCTTTGGCTGCACGCGGCTGTCGCCCAAGTTCGGCAATCACAGCCCCAATCTCCGTGTACATATTCGGTAGTTCATCCATCAGCTTGCTCAGTTTGGCCAGGTCGTTGCCAAGCCATCCCAAATGGGCATTGATGAATTTTGTTTTAGGATGCTTGCGGAACATGTTGTGCTGCTCGGTAATAATCTCTTGCCATTGCACCTCTTTGTCTTCATACCTGCGGCCAGGATGCAGTTTCAACTCCAGCCACCGTTCGTTTTGATTATCGATAGGATCCCAAAATTGTTTGGGGTCTGCCGCATGAATCAGAACGGGGATTCCTAACTCGCCACACTTGGCCCACACCGGATCAATGCGTGGGTCATCCACTTTTATCCGCTTGCCGCTTTTGTCAACCGAACGGATGCCCAGGTTTTTATAAATCTTCAATCCCATAGCTCCGGCCTTCACATCATTTTCAACCTGACTGGCCATGCGGACGCCCCACTCCGGGTTATCAATATCCGTAAAGTCTATGTTGGTGAACAGCACAAATCGTTTAGGATAATTTTTGTTGATGTTCTCCATTGATTTTTGAATGTGGTCATTCGAGGCATTACCAAACCCGCGGCCGCTCAGGTTTACCATCACGGTCATGTTAAGCTGATCCATGTATTTTATCCTGTCGCCCAGATTGGCCGAGTTCATGTTTCCATAATGATTATGGATGTCAATAAATGGAAATTTAGCCTTCGTAAGTTTATGTTCATCCACCACCAGTGACGATGGCGGGTCATACTCCTCGAAATCCATTTTCAAGTCGAGAGGTTTATCCTGAGGCTGGGCCATGATGCAGTACCCTGAAACCATAACGAATAGGACGGTTTGTAAGAAGATTCTATAAAGCATACGTATAATTTTAATCAATTGATAAACGAAAGATGGCATGCTTAAACGGGTTGATCATCAAAAAATATTTTAATGGTTGAATTAGCCTTTCAACTAATGCCACTCTTTTGTGGTGCGACACCAATTGCCAGCGTTCATTCTTTCTCACAAACACGCGCACATACCAAAGGCCATATTTAGAGATCTGTTGTTTCTGTTCGCGCACAATGTCAAGCCTGCCAAACAAAATAGCTACATCGCCATGCATTTCAGCTTTTGTGGAATCTTGCCCGCGGGAAGCAAACCGAATTTCGGGGTTTTGAATATTTTTTAACCACGAAGCTTTGCTATCCACCAGGCCTGAACCGTGGGTAAACACAAAATCATCAGCATAAAGTTGCTCCAGTCTGGCCATGTCTTTCTTCACAACACCCTCATCAATCTGGGCGTTGGCAGCGAGCACCTCCACTTCTGGTGTTTGGCCGAAAGTGCAACATGAACCAATCATGGAAAGCGCCATCAGGATTTTTTTCATGGTTGTGGATATAGGATTTTTTGAATTACATCTTGTGCTTCTTCCTTTTTTCCTTTTGGGATGGGGATGCGCATTTCATCGAAGGTTTTTCCTTTGCGTGTGTTCCAGGCGTAGGTAATTTCCAACACTTCGGGGTCACCATCCAAAACCTGGATTTTGTCCAACCAGTAGTTATCAGACCGGTATGGGTTTAATTTATCATTAATCAAAACAGATTGATCGGTAATAGTTACTTCATTTATCGGGAGCACGCTTCCAATAGAACTCATCGTAAGCACCCATCGCAGCCAGGATATGATGACGGCTAAAACGGCACTGACACCAAACGCCATCCAAAATGTAGCGTCTCTGAAAGTCATCAGGGCAAGCGTTCCCAAAATTACAATCGCCACACCTTCAGCACCCGTGCTTGATTTCCTCCGCTTCTTTTCCAGTATCAGAAACTTCTTCCATTCGTCTGCTGTAAAAGTCCAATGCGCCA
>JAYUHI010000090.1:0-2425 GCA_043767095.1 Bacteroidota bacterium | reverse complement strand
TTATTGGTGGTGTGGCTTGGAATGGGCAATACTCAAGTGGGTTGGTGGAGCTGGCACTCTGTAATAATCCTGGTGATTTTGATTGGCAGCACTTTGGTCTCCGGTCTTGTGCCGGCCATTATGCTTACAGGTGTGCAGCCTGTAGTTGCACTGAAAGGAAAAATTACCCGCTCGCCCCATGGCGGGTTGATGCGTAAATCACTGGTGGTGTTCCAGTTTGGCGTTTCGGTTGCGCTCATTGTTTTTACCTCCGTGGTTTTGGCGCAATTAGGCCACATGCGGTCCAAGGATGCCGGATTTGATTCTAATCAACGCGTTGTAATCCGGGCACAGGGCACGGAAGATTTTGACATGAAGAAATTCCGCACCTTCCGCGAACGGATTTTAACCAACCCTAAAGTAATCAATGCCACGGCATCATTTGGTGTACCCGGCCGGGCACGTCTTGCTGGAAATAATTTCGATCATCCATTGCGACCTGGTGAAAATGTGTTTTTGGGTTTGGCCTTTGTGGATTATGACTTTGCCTCAACTATGGGCATTAAATTAATAGCGGGGCGAGAATTCAGGGAAGACCAACAGACCGATGAAAGGGTGATGATGCTTGATGAATCAGCCGTGAGGTATCTGGGATTTGATTCTCCTGAAGATGTCATTGGCCAGTCTATCACATGGCGTTGGCTTGAGGGCGATATGTCTTTAAAAGTAATCGGGGTTATTGGTGATTGGAATATCCTTTCGCCCCGCGAACCTTTATTCAGGACGGCTATATTTTTTGCCAATACTGCGCACCCTTATCCCAAATACACGCACTACACAATCCATATGGCTCCGGGCGAGATCAAGGAAGGGATTAATGTGCTCGAAAAGGAATGGAAAGCAATTTTTCCCAAAGCACCTTTCGAGTATTTTTTCCTTGATGATGCCTTTCAATCTGTCTTTGAGCAGGAAGAGAAAATGCAATCATTGGCTAGTGTGGCCACCCTGCTCGCCATCTTCATCGCTTGTCTGGGGCTGGGCGGTTTGATTGCTTACTCGGTAACACAGCGCACCAAAGAAATCGGTATCCGGAAAACGCTTGGCGCTTCGGTTACAAGAATACTGGTTTTGCTTTCGCAGGATTTCATCAGGCTGATTTTGATTGCCACCGTTATTGCCATTCCAATGGTATGGTGGGCAGTTCAGCAATTCCTGTCGGGCTATGCTTACCGTATTGAAATTTCTGCCTGGATGTTTATCATTCCAAGTTTGGTATTGTTGCTGATTGCTATTGGCACGATGAGTTTTCAAACCATAAAAGCAGCAAGTGCAAATCCGGTGGAGGCGTTGAAATATGAGTGAACCGCCTACTTTTACATAACACCTGGCCATCTACCTACTACCTATTGACTTTATTGCTTTGTAGTTGTTACTTATTTACCTTAGATGCATGGACACAAATCTCAAAAAGTACGAATTGATTGAAAGGCTAGTGTTAACAGAGGATGAGTTGCTTCTCAAACAAGTTGAGGCTATTCTGGAAGGAAGCGGTATAGAATTCTGGGATGATCTTAACCCTAAATTAAAGGAGTCTATTAACCGGGGCCTGGAACAATCCAGGCAAGGGTTGGGAACTCCACATGAAGAAGTGATGAAAGAATTTCGCTCGCGGCTGCCAAAATGAAAGTCATCTGGTCCCCCGAAGCTAAGGAGTCATTCAACGCAAATATGGATTACCTGCTTAAAGAATGGGGCGATCAGGTAACCTCAGATTTTCTTGACCGTGTCGATGAAGTGATTTTAAAAATACAATCCAACCCACTATCCTATCCCGTATTCGCAAAGGACGCGCAGGTTCATCGTTGCGTTGTCGTTAAGCAAATAAGCCTCTACTACCGCATTGTTTCGAGCCAACAAATAGACCTTGTAACTTTTTGGAACAATTTCAAGGACCCTGAGAGTTTGAAAATTTAAGTCGGGAAGTTCAATCCATGAAAAAATACCCCGCTTCCATTCTCATCGTTGATGATGACGACCACGTGGTGCTCACATCGCGGCTCATTCTAAAAGAGTATTTCGAAAAAATTGAAACGCTCGATTCGCCCAAGACCCTCGAATCAAAACTGAAACAACTGGAGTTTGATGTAGTGGTGTTGGATATGAATTTTAAAGTTGGCGCCACATCGGGGAACGAGGGCATTTTTTGGATGAACCGGATCCGGCAATTATCGCCTAACTCGCAGGTGGTGTTGCAAACAGCTTACGGTGATATTGAACTGGCGGTGAAATCCATCAAAGAAGGCGCAGTTGATTTTCTTCCTAAACCGTGGGACAAAGAAAAATTAGTCACCACCGTGATCAATGCTTATCAGCAATCGCTGGCGCGAAAAGAAAACCGCGAATTAAAATCAAAGCAGCAGGCGCTTCAAAATCATTTCAACCAGGA
>JAYUHI010000089.1:0-5745 GCA_043767095.1 Bacteroidota bacterium | reverse complement strand
CGAATTGTGCAGGAGAATTTTCAAAATGCAGCATTAGAAAACGATACGGCTATTTTTGATGTACTTTCAGTTAAAACTGATTTGGTGAGAATGACGGGCGGATTACTGGAAGAGTATCAGGCCAAGTAAACTTTATGCCGGGAATAACTGTGTGGGCTCGTTGTGTCAATGGGATCGCGGCACTCGTTCCTCGGCCGCGATGACTTCTTCGTAGTAGGCTTTGTACCGGAATCCCTTCCTACGAAGAGTCATCGCGGTTGAGTCCCGGGCACAGCCCTGGACTCATACCGCGATCGAGTGTTGCAGCGCAAGAATAATTCCTCTGAAACCCTCAAGGTGTCTTCACGCCCTTAACTTCCTCAAGCTGATCTTCCGGGCCTTCCACCAGTTCGGTTTTCACTTCATTGTCGTAATCCTGTTCGGGCCTGCGCGGGGCGAGCATCATAAAGCCACCGGCCAGGGCCAATAGTAAAAGGAAGATCAACTTGGCCCACCATAAGATTTTGACAAATATTTTCATTTGTTAACGCGGATGGACAGGCAACCCAATGAAGGCTGACTGAGATTATTAAATAAGGAAATGGAAAACAGTCCTTTAAGAAAGGACAGATGGGAAAAGATGGGCGGTGTCTTCTTTTGTGAAATGTCTTAGTGCGACAGACATGCCATTCAACAACTTGCTTTTAAAGAATGAAAAATTTCTTTGGTGAAAAGGGAGTTGCACCTGATGGCGCAGATTCTCACATTGAATAATAGAGGAATATAACGAGAGCCTGACACACGGGTTTTCCACCTCATATTTTTGAAAAGCATTGCTTCGTTTTGTAGGTCGTTCCCCGCGAGCCACCCATTCCGTTCTCGCACCCGTTCTTAATGTGCGTGGGCCGCCATACGCTGCGACAGAAAATGACAAGAGGCTGAGCAACAACGCCAGCGTGACCAAAAACCGGGAGGACTTTATATCGCGAAATAAAATTAACTCACTGCTCATGAAGTGTAAAGATGGCAATTATTCACAATGTGAAGTATTGAAACCTTCTTAATCGGCCAAAGCCTATATTTGGATTGCTGCTGCTATGCAACTATTTCCTTTCCATCTGCGTCTCAGCTAAACAATACTTTGCTTATGAAAAAACTGAGTTTGATATCCAGCCTGATCCTGGTTTCCACACTGGCTTTCGGCCAAAAACAAAAATTGAACCCTTTCACTGTGGTGAATGCTTTTGGCCCCTTCGAAATTGAACTTATTGCCTCCGACAAGGAATCTATCGAAATGGAGCCGGTTAACATCGACCGGGATGATTTGACCGTGGAGGTGCGCAGAGGAGAACTTCAATTGAAACTCAGAAGCCGTCATTATTTTACCGATTGGGATTCGGACAAATTCAGAAAGACCCAATACATCAAAACTAAAATCTACTTTAAGCAACTGGAAGAAGTGCAGGTGAGTGCGGGAGCTAAAGTTACCAGCAACGAAACTTTACGAAGCCGCAAGTTTGTTGTGTCTGGGGCGATGGGGGCAGATGTGAAGTTGAGTATTGTAGCCGAAACGTTGTTTGCCAAAACGAGCATGGGCGCAACCGTTATCATCAATGGCCGCACGAATTTCCTTGAAGTGAAGGCTTCTATGGGTGGCGTACTGAAAGCGTCCCGGTTAGAAAGCAAGAGCGCTTATGTGAAAGCCTCGATGGGTTCTGAAGTTTCCATCTTCGCTTCCGATGAAGTTGATATTGACGCCAACTTTGGGGCCGATGTAAAATATTCTGGTGACCCAACCGTGCGACACACCAACCGCAAGATGGGTGCGGAGATTAGTAAGCGATAACTTATTAGAAGTAAGAGGAGAATCCAAACAGAAACCCCGCAGTTTTAGAGGCTGGGTTACCCAACAAATCAGTTGTCCAGTTGTAACGATAGTTCAGCCTTATAACGGTCTGTGGGGTTGGTCTCCAGCTAAAACCCGTCACCACCGACTTAAAATCTTCACGGATGTTGGTGCCTGTTTCTTTAAGCGTCCCAACATTCCAATCCACATACTCTAACCGGCAAATGGCATTGATCACGGAGCGCTCAAAACCAAAAATGTTTCTTTGCATTACCGGTTGCACAATGTCAATGAATCCTCCCGCTTGCCGGTTCCCAAATTGTTGGGTGTACGTGTCGGCCACATTCACTTTTATAAACGTCCACTCCGTAGTGATATACGTTTTTGTTTTTGAAATGGTCGTATTGAAATCCAGCGCCCACGCATCCACCCTTCTCTTGTCATCCAGCTTAAGCCCGTCTTCGCGGAACTTATTATACACGCCTCCCATAAAAGAGATACCCAGCTCGCCAATTTTTTTATTTCTGATGGCTGTTTTAGCTGTAAGGAGAGGCTGGCCATTGAAGCTTTCTTCAAAGCGGTCGCGGTTCAATTTAGAAGCGGGCAGAAAAGTTTTGTTTTCAGAATTGGATATAATCTGATCGTCAAACCCGTTGGTGAGATACGCTTCGTAAGCGTAAACCCAATTTTTATTGTACTTCTTTCCATAAAGCCCAAACCCCACATTGCTCCACGTGGCCGGAAGAAGTTGAGTTGCGGAAACCGGCCGATCAATAAACTCCCATTTGGGCCCATCATGATTTTGATTGAATGCCCCGATGGGGTTCATCACCACACCGCCCCGAAGGTTTAGTAATGGATGAAATTCAACATCCACAGAAGCAAACTCGATGTTGATTTCTTTGGTGCCGTCTTCAAATTCTATTTCCGACAGGAATTTAATTCGCTTGTAAATACCGGACGCAATAAAAAGAGTTAGTCGCCTCATTTGAAACTGATGCCCTTCGGTGACGCCATCCGTACCGAGGTGCTGCCAGTTGGCTTCAACGTATCCGCCTAATGCAACGGGCGTTTTGCCGACCGAAAGGAAAGGACGATTATACACCGCATCCATGTTGAGCAGCATTTTGGTTGTGTCAAGACTGGTCCTTCTGATTAATGTAGAATCAATTTGTGCAATTGCTTGAAGCGGTAGCAGTGCCAATAAAAACAATATGATTGAGAATCCTACTTTGGCATGTTTGGGTTGTAACGATTTAACCCCAAAACCTGACAGGGTTCTGAAAACCCTGTCGGGGTTAAGGCAACAAATTTGATAAAGTAGTATAAATAAATTTTTCATCACGATCTCAAGTCAATTAGGATTTTATCATCCATCACGGTAACAGGAAACGACCGCAGGTTTCTTTCAGCCGGGCCTTGCCTCACTGTGCCACGGTTGTCGTACTCGCTGCCATGAGCCGGGCATTGCAAATGATCGCCAGAGGCTTGCACCTCTGCCCCCTGGTGGGCACATTTCATCCACAGCGCGCTGAATTCATTTTCCGAAAACCGGTAGAGATAAATAGGGAACTCCAATTTGTCGTTTTGAATAATGATGTATTGCCGCGTGAGGGTTTGTTCTTTTTTGATATAGATAAATTCCGCTTTTAATACTGAGAGGCCGTTGGATTCAACTGTGCCCGTTGCATAATGTGTGGCTGAGCATCCGGAAAGAGTTATGGAAATAATGCCTCCGCCCAAACACATGGCGCAACTTTGTTTAACAAATTCCCGTCTGTCCATAAATCAAATTTTATAGGCTCTCCAGAAACCGGATTAGTTTTTTCTTTTCATCTGCCGTCAGCGATTGAAAGTTTTCTTTGCTCTGCAACCCTTCGCCATCATGCAATAAAATGGCTTCCTCAATACTCCTGGCTCGTCCGTCATGAAGCAGAAAGTATTCTCCGCCTTGTGAATTTTTTGACAGGCCCAAACCCCAAAGCGGAGGGGTGCGCCATTCACCGGTTTGGGCAGAGCCTTCGGTATAACCGTCATCCAGCAACAGGCCCATGTTGTGCAGCAACAGATCGGTGTACGGATAAATGGTTTTGTTGGATAAGGAAGCAATGACAGAAGTCCCGGTTTGAAATTCCTGACGATGGCATTTCTCACATCCCACCTCCTCGAATATTAATTTTCCTTCAATCGCTTCATTGTTTTCACGAGGCACGGGTGCCTTCAATGTTTGCAAATAAAAAACAACATCGTGAATGGCTTGATTGGAAATTTCAGGGTCTGCTTCCAAACCCGTATGCGTATCGGTATGCTCAAAGGTTGACGTGATCCCAATGTCCTGATTGTAGGCCTGGGCAGTTTGCTGAAGCAGATTGTATGTGGATGCCTTCTTTCCAAACCGCCCGATATACTTTCCGCTTTGCGGAATGCTTTCCGGCCGCGGGTTCACATAACTTTTAAGGTCAACCCAATTGGCGATTCCGCTGATCCCATCATTATCTAAATCGAAAGGGTCGGCCCTCGACAAAATATCAGCATCCGTAATCGCATCCAAAAAACCAAGGCCTGTGGTGGCGGGAGGTGTGAATTTTGCAAACCCGGCACCTGCGGGAATACTTTCTGGAGTAAATCCGGGTATTGCCCGATTTTGCAATTGGGGGCCGCCCTGATTTAAGTAATGATTACCCGTCTCGTCAATTTGGCCAAACCGGGTGAGGGTTGTGAACGGATGACCTTTGCCATCACCAGGATGACAACTGCCGCAACTCGTGGCCACGAACAAGGATCCCAAACCCGTGGCGGTGGTAAAGATCTGATCATTAAAAGCCACGTCTCCGCGAATAAATAGAAGGGTTTCACCTTCATTAAGGCCTTCCACGGGGCCGTCCAGCAGTTCGTCATCGCCCGGTGCTGCCGGCTCAAACTGCTCGCAGGCCGTGAGAAGAATGCCTGATAAAAGGCAAGTGACAATGGCTCTGATTGAAAACATAGGTACTCAAAATTAAAATGTTAGATTGATCTAACAAAATAATTAGCCACATTAAACAGCTTTTTATAATTTTGAGGTAAATCCTGAACCCGATGGGATCACTTACCGAAGAAAACTACATCAAATCAATCTATGCGCTGGCCCAGGACTCAGGGGAAGTGTTTGTTTCGGATTTAGCCAAAAAGCTGAATGTAAAGCAGCCCACTATCAATAGCATGGTGAAGAAGCTGGCATCTAAAAAAATGGTTGCGTATGCCCCTTACCAGGGCATCCGGCTCACTGAAAAAGGTAAGAGGGAAGCACTCTCCATCATCCGGAAACACCGGTTGGCGGAATTATTCCTTGTGAAAGTATTAGGCTTGGGCTGGGAAGAAGTTCATGCCATTGCAGAGGAACTGGAGCATGTCAATTCTAAGCGGTTTTATCAACGCATTGATGAGTTGCTCAACTACCCTAAAGTTGACCCGCATGGCGAGCCCATACCTGATGAGAATGGAAAAATGATGAGCAAGAAGAAAATTTCATTGAATGAAGTGGTTGAGGGTGGTGTGGCCAAAATTGTGGCCGTGACCGATGATGAAAAATCATTCCTTGACCATTTGAATAAGAAGGGCCTCCAAATTGGTGATTCCGTTGTGTTGAAGAAAAGAGAAGCATACGATGGTTCCATCCTGCTCCTTAACAAAAAGAAAACCGAACAGACGCTGAGCCACCAGGTGGCAGAACGGATTTTGGTAGAGTACTAAGGTTTAAAAACCGGGAACTAAATGTTCCTTCCTGATCAACAAAATCAAATCCACTACTGCCTCTTAGACTCCTCTGCTTTTTTCACGCGCTCAAATTCCTCCAGTTTTAATTTCAAGGCTTCTTCTTTTTTGAAAGATTTGCTCAGCAGTTTTTCAGCTTCAGCGTTTTTCCGGCTCATCTCTTCCTG
>JAYUHI010000088.1:0-5747 GCA_043767095.1 Bacteroidota bacterium | reverse complement strand
GGCGGGAGACTTCAGTCCGTTGAACAAAGACTGTAAATACAATAGAGTTCCATCGGAACGGCCCATCTTTAGGGAATAGACGATATAGATGGGCCGAGCCTACGGCTCTAATCATCTTAGGTGGGCGGCATAGGATGGACTGAAGTCCATCCTTACAAAATGAACCGAGCCTACGGCTCTAATGAATATTTAGTGAGGGGTTCTTTTTACAAATCCGTAAAATCATGCGAATGCTTCAAAAAACTCAAACTATTTTGTTCCATAGAATTTTTGTCGGACAACAGTGAAAAGAATCTTAGTTCCAATACCATTACCTGCATTGGGAAGTAATTATTTCTTTTATTTCCTCCCAGGTTGCAGTGTAAGGAGTTATGCCACGGATATCTACATCGCCATCGGCATCAACAAAATAAGTTATGCTCTTCCATAAAAAGAAAAGTTGCGATGACCCATATTTTAATTCAAACCACTTCAGCATTTGCTTCCATTCAAATAACTGCAATAGCACATAGAGATCAAAGAAATCTTTCTTCTTGCCTCGACCGCAAATGGTATGCATTTTCATGGCTGTAATATCTTTAAGAGAATAAAGCCGGATGCCATCTTTTTCAATAAAGGGCTCGATCAATGGAAAGGGTTCATTAACAAAATCGCACTTAATTTTATCAATAAAGCAAAACAGCATTCTTTCTCCCCTTGAAACTGGTTCATATTGCCATTCGGTATTACCGGCCAAAAGATTCTCCACATCGGCCGGAACAAAAGGTTTCTCTGAAAACAAATCAACGTCAACCGACTTACGATGTCCCGTTTGCAAGGCAAGAGAAGTGCCACCTGCCAGAGCAAACTGTTTTTTTACATAGGGAACTGAGAACACCTTTTTTAAAAGGGAAAACGTTTCAGGATCAACGGTAGAAAGATGAAACATGCAATTGGTTTGAAGGAATTTTAAAATACCAACTGCAAAAATGGGCAGTTTTAGCATCCAGCTCTTTCGATTTCATAATGGCCTCAATAATCTCTCCCCGGTCATATAAATCAAGCAAAGTCCAGAAATCATTTATATGTCCACGCACAAGCACCCGTTCAATTACATAGCGTTTATTTTGTTGTATATCGATGTCGGCAATGTCACAATCCCAAAATAGTTTCTGCGAAAAAGGAAATGGGCTCATGCAACAAAATTAAAAGATTGATCAATCCTTCACAAACCGGTACAATAGAACTGACTGGTAAACCATTCCCTTTGAGAAGTTGGTATTGAGTTGCGTCCGGTTGTCACCAATGGCGAAGAAGGAGATACCCAAATCGATTTTATCATTTTCATCAAATACCCGGTAGGTCCTGGCAACCGTGTAGCCCACCCTGGTTTGCAGGCTTATGCTTTTCGAGAAATTAAATTTCAGGTAGCCGCACAAATCTGCTCCCTGCCTCACCACGTAACCAGGTTGTAAAGTAACCGGAAGTTCAGCAAGTCTGTAGCTTCTAATTTGGCCGGAAAAATTTAATCCGATATTTACAAAATTGTGAAGCTTATAATTTAAGTCAATCAGGGAAGGGATGTTAACAGTCGCTTCAAATTTTTTGCCAGGACCCAGGGCATAAAATCCTAAGATCGGCACGATGAGCGGGCCAAAAAATTCGGAGTTGTAGAACAAACCCAATCTATAATTCAACCGGTCGCTCTTCGTGATCTTGAGCAACGCCAACGCACCCATCTGAAAGTTTCGGGCAGAAGATTGGCCGAAGGCGGAAGCTAATTTGGGAACAAGCATATAACTACCCGTTAACCGCTCGGAGTGATTCTTATTCAGGCCTATTCTTAGAGTCACAGAAGATATGGTTGCATACGGCTCGCTTTCATAAAGTCTCAGTGAGGTTCTTTCATATGAAATTCCCGTAATAAAAGCATCATTGTTCTTGAGAACAATGGGGTAAGTAAAATCCAGACCCATTTCGTTGACCTGTGTTTTGGTATTCGAATTTTCAAATGCATTCGGAGCGGTTGTATTGAAATACATCCTGGCAATATCGACATAGTTTTGAGCGGTGAGGTGGTTGCACCCGAACACCAGGATAATTCGAAAGATTTGTTTCATGATTTGCTCAATTAGTTACAGCAGCCAACTCTTTAATGATCTCTTGTCTTTCAATAATAAGCGAGGCAAAAACTTCTTTCTTTTCGCTTATCAATTTTCTTAATCTCCATTTTTGACGAAACAAATAAACCCACCGGATGTATTGCATGGCGAACAAGCCAGTCAGGTAGGATAAAACGAGAAGCCCCGCCCCCACCCAAAAATTTTCTGTTGCCCAAATAGAAAATCCCGCCAGCGACAGGTAAAAAATTATAAATAGCACCATGCCGATCGCCAAGGCTACGGATCCTTTAAAGGCAGGATTGGCAAAAGATCCCGGCATAGGCTTTTCATCGTTTGAAAAAAGGTTCAGCCTCCTAAAATAAAAAACGGTTGAATAATATGGCGCTGAATTAATTGCTAAGCCAACTACGAAGATGGGGAATGCAAGGATCAACCGGATTAATTCGCCCAGGGAAATCAAAATAGAAAGATTTGCAATAGCCCCATCTGAAATTCCGAGCTCCCGTATTTTATTTAAGTAGCCATTGAGCTTACAATCCAAATTAGAAACGAGATTTGGATTGGATTCGCTTATGCGTTGGATTGCTTTAATTACTTTTTGCTGGAAAGTGAATTCAACCTCCTTTATATTATTCGTGGATTGAAAGTTTTGTTTCAACAGCAATTCTACTTTTTTTACTACTGAATCAAGTTCTTCATTCTGAATGTGGTGGACGGTATCTTTCAATCCCTCTTCAATCAAATTTGTGAGCCGGGCCACTTCTGTTTTATCGGTGGAGGAGCCTTGAGTTGAAATAGGTTTACCAATATTGACGTATAAATCACTTCGAAACCGATGCGGATTGGTGTAATTCAAGCCCACGGGAATTACATCTACTTGAACTTTTCCGCGTGTGCCCAGAACCATGCGGGCCACTCCCGTTTTTAACTTTCGGATCCTTTTTTCCGTAACACTGTTGCCTTCAGGGAAAACAAGAATGGCTCCACCACGGCTAAGCAGTTCAATGCACTTGACAAAAATGGCTTCATTTTTATGGCTTTCGCCAGGCAATGTGGTGGGCCTGTAAACGGGAATCATATTCAGAAAATTCAGGTAGAACCACGCTTTGAACCCATTTCCAAAAAATTCGGCTGCAGCCAGAAAATGTAATGGGAGGTCAATGGCAAACGCCACAACCATGGGATCCATAAAGGCACTGGGGTGATTGGCCACGAATATTACAGGCCCTTTAGATGGAACATGTTGATTGCCGGTAATCACCATCTTTCTGAAATAAGAATTGAGCGTTAGGCGCACAATCCACTTGATAATTTTGTAAAGCACGTTCGAGGATTAGGTTAAGCTGAACTGAGGTTACCTCATTTGTACCTAACAAGGTATGAATTTTTCAAACTAAGATTGAAGAATTGCTTTAGAATATAGAAACCGGCAATGGAACCGGACTGGAAATAACGCGATCCAATAATGAATGTCTCTGTAGTCCAGAAAAAATCTTCCTTATAAAAAAGGGCACAAACAAAAAAAGGGACGGCTTGCGCCATCCCTGTTTAAATATCATCTAATCTTAAAATTACTCTTTGTTCTTCAACTCCTGAACTTCGGCACGTATAGCTTGCGCTATGTTTTTAAGGTCTTGCATGCCTTTGCGGACGCGCGTTCCTGCAGCGCTGTTGCCTTTGGAATAGAATTTCTCGGCATCAACTTCAATAGCTGCAATCAGGGTTTTTAGTTCTTCAAATTTTTTCATGTTATAGGTGTTTAAGATTAGAACATTTATTTCGTATGCGAAAATAGATAAAAACCGTTTAAAACAAGCGGGAAACGCAATTTTTTACTAAAATTTCGTAACAGCCACCAGTTCTTCCTTGCGATATTCACCCATATCGAGCTTCGATTTAAGGGTGGAAAAGGTGTTTAAAGTAAGCTCTACATCCTCCAAAGTATGCGCTGCCGTAGGGATAATTCTGAACATGATAACATCCTTAGGCACAACAGGATAGATAACCACCGAGCAGAAAATATTGAAGTTCTCTCGCAGGTCCATAGCCATGTTGGCCGCCTCGCCAACACCACCTTTAAAAAGCACTGGTGTTACCGGTGAGGAGGTGGTTCCGATATAAAATCCACGATGCCTCAATCCGCTGTGAACAGCGTCCACAATCTTCCATAAATTGGCTTTCAACTCTGGCCGGGTCTTCAAAAGCTCCAATCGCTTCAAGGCCCCCAGAACTAAGGGCATCGGTAAACTTTTAGCAAAAATTTGGGAGCGGACGGAGTATCGCAAAAACTTAACTATGTTCTTTGGTCCTGCAACAAAGGCCCCAATGCTGGCCATCGATTTGGCAAACGTGCTGAAGTATAAATCAACCTGATCTTGCACACCTTGCTCCTCACCGACACCAGCACCGGTTTTTCCCATAGTTCCAAAACCATGCGCATCGTCTACAAACAACCGGAAATTATATTTGCTCTTAAACTCAACTATCCCTTTCAGGTCACCTTGATTTCCTGACATGCCAAACACGCCCTCAGTAATTACCAATATTCCTCCTCCGGTTTCGTCAGCTAATTTTGTGGCGCGTTGAAGTTGCTTCTCCAGCGATTCCATGCTGTTGTGCGAATAAACAAAACGCTTGCCCATGTGAAGGCGAACACCATCGATGATGCACGCATGCGACTCGGCATCGTAAACAATTACATCTTTACGGTCAACCAATGCATCGATGATTGACACCACGCCCTGGTAGCCGTAATTGAGTAACATCACATCGTCCTTCTTCACAAAATCAGCCAGCTCATTCTCAAGCCGAATATGATGAACTGAATTACCCGACATCATGCGGGCTCCCATGGGGGCAGCCAGGCCAAACTCAGCAGCCGCATCAGCATCTGCTTTTCGCACTTCAGGATGGTTAGCCAGGCCCAAATAATTGTTGAGGCTCCAGTTCAATACCTTTTTGCCATTGAAATTCATCCAGGGGCCAATGGGTCCTTCCAACTTGGGGAAGAAAAAATAATCATCAGGCAGGTGAGAGTATTTGGCCAGGGGCCCGGCCTCCATCTTTAGTTTTTCGAATAAATCCACCATGTATGCTTGGTTTTCGTTTTAAAAATTGGGCAAAAATAGGGAAATTCTATTAAGGGGAATATCGTGCTTTAAATACCGACAGATTTTGTTAGCATTGCACGGTATAGCCCACACATGAAAACCATATCCAAAGTACTTATTGCCAACCGGGGGGAGATTGCCCTGCGGGTTATGCGAAGCGTGAAAGAGATGGGCATTGCCACGGTGGCTGTTTACAGCGAGGCCGACAGAACTTCGCCACACGTGAGGTTTGCCGATGAGGCGGTTTGCATTGGCCCTCCTCCTTCTTCGGAATCCTATTTAAGGATTGATAAGATCATTGATGCAGCCAAACAGGTTGGCGCCAATGCTGTGCATCCTGGTTATGGTTTTCTTTCCGAGAACGAAGATTTTGCCAGGGCTTGTCGCGATGCCGGAATAATTTTTATCGGCCCTTCGCCCGAAGCTATTGAAATAATGGGCAACAAACTCGCAGCAAAAGAAGCGGTGGCCAAATTCAATGTGCCGTTGGTGCCGGGCACCTCCTCTCCTATTTCTGATATAAAAGAAGCAAAAG
>JAYUHI010000087.1:0-13775 GCA_043767095.1 Bacteroidota bacterium | reverse complement strand
AAGGTACTTGCGTACCTTCCTCCATCTTCAATACAGCATGACTTCAGTTCCGTCTGAACTTCCGTCTTCAAGGCACACGGTGTACGACAGTTTTGCATTGTAAGCTTAGGGGTCACGAAGGTCACAACGAAGAACAACGAACACGAAGAACTCCAACTTTGTGCCCTTTGTGTCCTCCTTCGTGTACTTTGTGAAACCTTGCCTTCTCTTGCCAAACTGTCGTGCACCCCTTAAAACCCCTTTAGGATCAAAGTCCACGAATAGGTTATACGAAAAATAACCAAAGCGCACTAACAGCGATAATGCCAACCACCGACACTAAAAATTTAAGTGCAAATTCTTTATTTCCCTGCAGATAAGAATAAAATGATTTGCTTAATAAATTGGTAGCATTAATTACCAGGAATGTGATGAAAGCAAACTTAAAGGTTATGGTGTGCCCCGCCATATCGGCCAGGTTCACAATGATCGCATCAATGCCCGCGAACGAAGCGATAATGGAGCTGATAATAAATCCGGATTGCCCAAATTCAATTAAACAGATTTTGGTCACAATTTTAATTACGATCAGCAATCCCGCAAATTTCAAAGCGGGCAATAACGAAAATATCTGCACTGCCTTTTTCTCCTGATCATCATCCTTTTCTTTTGGTTGTTTCTTCTTAAAGAAAATAATGGAAATGAGGGCTGCTGTAAAAACCATCAGCAGAATACTGGGTGCAATGGACACCAGCCATTTGGGGTTTAACGGTCCTACCAATAAAAATATTTGCAGAAAACTTGCCAGGTTGGCCAGAACAGCGGCCCCCACCAGGTGATTAACAAATTTGGAGTTCTTGCTTCTTTGCGCCAGCGATTGCGTGGCAGAAGTGGAAGAAACAAACCCGGCCATAAAACTGGTCAGCGCAAAACCACTCTTATCGCCCACAATCCTGCCGAGAATATATCCAAAAACATCAATGCCGGTTATCAGTACGACCACAATCCAAATTTTTCTGGGATTGATTAAGTCCAAATTATCAAATTGACCCAGTTCAATTTTCAGGCCTTGTAAAATTTCGGGCAAAACCGGGATGTCTTTTAGTTTATAAGAATAGTCGGGCAAGACGGGCAAGGCCACCAAAGCAATAATAGCATAACTGATAAACGCTTGCACCTCCTGCCTGGAAACACCGGCCACTAACTGAGTAGTTTTGGATTTCAAAGACATGACAAAAACCAACACAACCAGAATCGCCACGGTGATTTGCAAGGGAATTATATTGATCATTACCAACAGGCCGATCAAAAAAGTTGCGAAAGCCGACAACTCACTGGTAATACCAAAATCGTGAGTGGTTAACGCTTCAATGATATAATTCGAAATCAACAAAACCAGGAAACCCACCACAACAATCTGCGCCAACGTAGAATAGTTTTGCACAAAGAAAATACCGGCTACAGCCCCTATTAAGGAAATCAGGGAAAAAGTGCGAATGCCGCCCACGCTGCCAGCGCGTGATTCACCTTGCTTGCTGCTTTCCCGTTCGAGGCCGATGCTGGCACCAAAAACAAGGGCCAGTACCAGGTTGATAAATAATTCAGAAATCATGTGCGAAAATAACATTTATCCGGCATACAATCGGTTGATTTTTCCACCAACAATTTTGTTTGAGTCTATCACTATGTGAAAATTAGTTATGAGGAAACGAACAAAAGGTTTTGAAGACTAAGAGGAAACGATATTAAGCATACTACAAACTGATAAAAGTCATTACAGGAGATTATAAGGAGTGATACCTTTTAATACTTTATTACGATTACACGTACGCCTAAATTAATCGATCATGACCAAAATAATTGAACACCTCGAAGAAGCCACCATTCGGTTTGCAGGTGACTCTGGGGATGGGATGCAGTTAGTAGGCAGTCAGTTTTCTGAAACATCGGGGTTTGCCGGCAATGAAGTCAATACGTTTCCGGATTACCCATCTGAAATCCGTGCCCCGGAAGGAACACTCTATGGCGTGAGCGCTTTTCAAATTCATTTCGGCACGCAGCACATCCATACATCAGGTGATCATATTGATGTGTTGATTGCCATGAATGCTTCTTCGCTGAAAGTAAACATGGCTAATCTAAAGCCGGGTGGAATCATTATTGCCAACACAGAAGGCTTTGATCAACGAAATCTTTCTTTGGCCAAGTATGCGGACAATCCTCTTCATGACGGCAGTCTGAAAAAATACGAGGTTCATGCCATTGACATGACCAAAGAAATCAAAGCAGAGCTGAATGACCTGAAAGTAGCTTCCAAACTGATCAGCAAAACAAAAAATATTTTTGCGCTCGGTATTTCATATTGGCTGTTCAACCGGCCGCTGGAACCCACAGTGAATTGGATCAATAAAAAATTTAAAGGCAAGGATGATATCCTGCTGGCGAACATTCACGTGTTAAGAGCAGGTTGGAATTACGCGGATAAAAATCCTGCGTTCCGCAACCAATATGTAATTGATCGCTCCCCACTGCCGCCAGGGCGTTACCGAAGCATTACCGGCAATGATGCAGTAGCCCTGGGTTTGGTAGTCGCTGCCCGAAAGGCCAGGTTGCCACTCTTCTTAGGTTCTTACCCCATTACACCGGCCACCGAAATACTTCAAGCCATCTCCGGATATAAAAAGTATGGCGTAAAACATTTGCAGGCCGAAGATGAAATTGCCGGAATATGCAGCGCTATTGGTGCCGCTTTCGGTGGAAGCTTAGCCGCCACAACAACAAGCGGGCCTGGGCTCTCATTAAAAACCGAAGCGATGGGACTTGCCGTGATTACAGAATTACCATTGATCATTGTCGATGTTATGCGCGCTGGGCCATCCACTGGGATGCCGACCAAACCAGAGCAGAGTGATTTACTGACCGCCATGTTTGGCCGGCACGGTGAAGCGCCCATGCCGGTGCTTGCCGCAGCCAGTCCTTCCGATTGTTTTTACCTTACTTTAGAAGCTGCGCGAATTGCTTTGAAATACATGACCCCGGTTCTGCTGCTAAGCGATGGTTATATCGGGCAGGCTTCGGAGCCCTGGAAGATTCCATCCTTGAATGACCTGCCAGATATCACTGCATTTTTTACGCAGGATCCAGTTGGCTTTGAGCCTTACAATCGTGACGAAAAAACCCTGCGAAGGCAATGGGCCATTCCTGGTTTTGAAGGGATGGAACATCGCATAGGAGGATTGGAAAAAGAAGATGGTACCGGAAACGTAAGTCAGGAATCGATCAATCATGAAAAGATGGTTAAACTAAGGCAGGAAAAAATAGAACGAATTGCACTCGACATCCCGGATGCTGTTATAGAAGGTGAACAAGAAGGTGATTTACTCATGATCAGTTGGGGAAGTACCTATGGCGCAGCCAAAACCGTGTTCGAGAGAATGACAGCAAACGGACATACCCTTTCATTTTTGCACTTGCGTTATATGAACCCATTCCCCAAAAATCTGGGAGTAATACTTAAACGCTTCGGGCGTGTCGTTGTTCCTGAACTCAACATGGGACAATTAAAACTATTGTTGCAAGCCAGGTACCTAAAGCCGGTGATTGGCATCCATAAAGTGCAAGGCAAACCCTTCAAGTCAACCGAGCTCGAAGAGAAACTGATGAATTTGTTAACCCAAAAAGAAGTTGTTGTATGAAGACGGCTGTAGATGAAATGCTGGAAAGGCCTCATGCAGGCAATCTGGTTTATACGGCAAAAGATTTCAAACCCGAAGTTGATGTTCGGTGGTGTGCAGGCTGTGGTGCGCTTTCTGTGTTGTCGCCTTCACAGCGTTTAATGCCAGACCTTGGATTGCCAAAAGAAAAAATAGTTTATGTCTCTGGCATTGGTTGTTCCGGTAGATTTCCTTACTACATGGACACTTACGGATTTCATTCCATCCATGGAAGAGCGCTGGTTATTGCCACCGGACTAAAAATTGCGAGGCCCGATTTAAGTGTGTGGGTAGTGACAGGTGATGGCGACAACATGAGCATCGGGGGCAACCACTTCATTCATACCTGCCGCAGAAATGTGGACATGAATATCATGATGTTTAATAATGAAGTGTATAGTTTAACCAAAGGGCAGTACTCACCCACTTCGCACCGGGGGCAGATCACTAAGTCATCACCCCTGGGTGTATTGGATGATCCCTTTAATCCGGTGTCCCTGGCGTTAGGGGCGGGGGCAACTTTTGTGGCGCGTGGGCACGATAAAGACCGGCCCCAGTTACAACAGTTGCTGAAGCGCGCCTATGAACACAAAGGTGTTGCCTTCATAGAAATTTATACCAACTGCCGCATTTTTAACGATGGCGCTTTTGATCTCTACACCAATGCAGACACACGCGACAATCACACCATCTTCCTGGAGCATGGCAAGCCGTTGGTTTTCGGCAAGACAAAAAACAAGGGAATCATTCTCGATGGTTACACGCCACGCGTGGTGAACTTAGATCAGGGCGAACATTCAATAAGTGATCTGCTTATCCATAATGAAAAGGACAGCACCTTGGCTTTTATTTTAGCCAACATGACTTACAACGAAGACCTGCCTCGCCCCATGGGCGTACTGCAAGCCATTCATCGCGCGCCTTATGAAGAACGCGTGGTCAATCAAATTCAACATGAGATTGTTACTAAAGGGGAAGGTGATTTGCAACAATTGTTAACAGGGGAATCGAGTTGGTTGGTGGCTTGAGGAAATTGTGATTATCCCTGTTGGTATTAGTCGTCAGACCACTCCCAGTGGTCAGACGACTGGTCGACTATTCAAAAAAACTTCCTAAATTTATTCCATGCAATTCACTGATGGAAGTTTTTATCATATCTACAACCGCGGCAACGATAAGCATCCTATTTTCTTTGAGGAACGGAATTACGATTACTTTCTTCAAAAAGTTAAGCAATACATTATTCCCAATGCCAACCTGTTGGCATGGTGCTTAATGCCAAACCATTTTCACTTCTTGATCCAAGCCACGGAGATATCACAAAAAATTGTGAAGAAATCACCTGACGTAAATACATTGACCGAAGCCATCAGGCTTATGCTTAGTTCCTATACGCGGGCCATCCAAAAGCAGGAGTCCATCACCGGAAGCTTGTTCCAGCAGAAAACCAAATGCAAGAACGTTGATGTGTATTTGACATCGGCCTTTCATTATGTTCACCAGAACCCTTACCGGGCAGGCCTGGTGAAAAAAATGGAAGATTATCCGTGGTCATCGTTCAGGGAATATGCAAGGTTGGCCTCCGAAAATCTTTGCGTGCTGAAAATTGCCTGGCAGTATTTGCATGTGGATAAAGAACGGTTGCTTATTGATTCTTATGGGGTGATTCCAGATGAGGTGATCAGAAGGATGGAGGGGTGAGGGTTGCCGGTCGTCATGACTCGGGTCGTCAGACGACTCCAAGACGTCAGATAACTGATGGAGAGAGGCAGCTTTATCAACACATAACACGGTTATTAGTATTAATACTATTATATATAAGTCGTCTGACCACTGGGAGTGGTCTGACGACTTAAAGTTCACCTATATGCTTCAAAATATCATTAACAACCGGTATGGCTCTATGCCGCTTGCGCACCGGTTGTACTTCCAGCATCTCCAGACTGGATGTTAAAATTTCACCCATAGTTTTTGCTTTAAAAAACCGATCGTCCTCATACAAGTCCGATAATTCAGAACGCAGGCGCAGCACATTTTCGACATTGGATAAAGTTTCCTTTTTCATGGCCCCCAATAAAACCGGAAGTAAATCTGTAGCCGCACGCACACGGGTCAGCAACCTGGTGCGTTCTTCCTGTTGGTATTGAAGTTCCAAAACGGATGACATGCTCATGAACCCCAGGTTGAGGATTGGGTTGTTTTCTTTGAAATACTGCGGCATATAAATTTTAACGCTTCCTTCATAAACATGCTGATCGAAATCAATGGCGCGTAAACGGAAGTACAGATCATCAAAATCCGGGATCACTTCCACCACAAAATTGTCGTTGCGCATGTCGCCCAATAGTTGCACTAAGCTCCGTTCATTGAACTTGACAAATTCTTTGGCCACCCGCAACGGATTGTACTCTCGCTTCGGCAAAAAATATTTGATGAAGCTGTCCCCCGGAATTCCCGGTATGTGTTCTTCAATCAGGGTCGATCCTTTTACCAAATAATTAATCTTGTTGGGCGAAAGCAGGTGCTCCAGTTCCATACCATATATCCGCGACATGTCGGCCTGCTTGATATAGAAATAATCAAACAAATCATTAAGCCGGTTTACAATCCGAACGCGCACGGGATGGGTATTCGCGTAAAGGCAATAGTCCACCCGGTCGATGTAAAGGTGCTCCATAACACTTACATCGCCACCCACTTTTAGTTGCGCATAGATTTTACGCAGGCATTCATGAATGAATTTCCGGTCGGTCTCGTTGTAGATGAGTGTCTCCCATAGCGTATCAGTTCCTTTCTTATCGAACAATGCAACAGCACTTTTGTGATGCAATAAATCCTGATAGGAAACAGGAACTTCAATCTCGCGGTTAGTGAGGAGCAGGTATCCGCGCAAGGCTTTGCTTACCGGGTAAGAAGGTTTCTTAAACCGGATTTCAGCCATCTCCTTTTATTGAAACTCTCCTTTCAATTGAGCCACCCACTTTTCGATTCGGCCCGGAGTCAGATCTTTTTCATTGTCTTCATCCAGGCACAATCCTAAAAATTTTCCGTTGACCACCGCTTTTGAGCCTTCATAGTCATACCCTTCGGTAGGCCAGGCTCCCATAAAAGTTGCGCCTTTGTCTTTGATGCGCTCGTAGATAATGCCCAACGCATCCTGATACGTATCGGGATAGCCATCAATATCGCCAAGCCCGAGGAAGGTTACCCGCTTGCCGGCATAGTCAATTTTTTCAATTTCATCTATGAAGCTCTCCCAGTCCTCCTGAAGCTGGCCGATGTCCCAGGTGGGGCAAGCCAAAATCAGGTTTGGATATGTTTCCATGTCCTCGGCAGTTGCGGAGTTGACATTATGCAATACAACATCAGGTTCGCCACCCAGCTGTGTTTGCAATTGATTGACAATCCGCTCCGTGTTGCCTTCGGTAGAGCCAAAGAAGATTCCAATTTTCTCCATACGTTCGATTTTTATTTTAGGGAACCTCTATAAACCAAAATCAGAAACCGCAAAGAGCACAAAGTTTTGCGCAAAGAACCGCAAAGGTTTATTCCTTCGCGTTCTTTGCGGTTAACTTGCTTTGCGAACTTCGCGGTTAATTGCATTTCTGAGTTTTTAGAGATGCCATTTAGTTTGTTTTTCGATTAATACTCATCGTAGTTATGTGAATGATCACCGTTCTTGGGATGATACTGCCTGAACAAGTCCGACTTCATGAGGATATCCACATACTGGGCACGCTTGTAAGCGAATGGATCAGATGAATTTTGCTTTGAAAGTTTTCCCCTGAATTCATCCAACGATGTATATTTTTTTTTCTTCATCCAACTTTCTAATTCTTCCAGCATGGTGGCGATGTGATTAATCCCTTTTCTGTAAACCGCACTCACAACCTGAACCGCATCGGCACCGGCCAGCAACATCTTGATTACATCTTTGCTGTTGAGGATGCCCGTGTTGGATATGATGGAGCCATTAATCTCCTGGAACAGGAGCCCGGCATACCGAAGGGCGAGCCGGTTGTCACTTTCATGGCTGAAGTTGTAAGGAAATTGATGCTCTTCCTTTTCAATGTCGATATCGGGTTGAAATAACCGGTTGAACAAAACAAAACCGTTGGCGCCCACCAGGTTCATCTGCTCAATGATCCAGAGTGGATTGGAATAAAACGGACTCAGTTTTACGAAGAGGGGAATTTGAATTGCATTCCGTACTTTCTTCAGGATATGGATTTGTATTTCTTCAATGGTTTCGGCCTTGGCATAGAAATCAATGTTGTTGAAATAAAAATTAAGTTCAAGTCCGTCAATCCCGGTTTGTTCCATCTCCCTGGCGAAATTCACCCAGTTCTCATCGCGAACACAATTCAAACTTCCGATCAATGGGATGCCTAATATTTTTTTTGCATCCTTCAGTTTCATCAAATGTTCGGCCGGGCCTGCATGCTTCATGGCGGGAAAGAAAGAATTATGCTCGGCATCCCATCCCCGATAGGCCTCCATACTTTGCTCCATGGAAAGAGATTCCAGTTCAATCTGTTCCTCGAACAGGGATTTATAAACAATGGCCGCGGCTCCTGCCTGCTCCAGTTTGATAAGGTTGTCAATATCCGTTACCAGGTTGCTGGCGCCAATCACAATTGGGTTTTTTAGTTTCAAACCGCCATAATGGGTTGTAAGGTTGGTTTTCATATTGTTTTTATTTTGATGAAACGTGGATTTTTGTGGAATGCTATGCGCCATTTTTTGGTGAGCTCAATTTTGAACCACATAGAAACATAGGTACATAGGGTGTTCACATAGTTTTTGTAGCTTCCCTATGTGTGTGTTCCTATGAGTACTATGTTTCTATGTGGTTCAAATTATTATAGACGAAATCACTTTTCATAAAAAATCCTAGTAGTGTTTTTATTTTAGACTTCCGACAAATGTTTAATGTCTTTGAACCGCTGCTCATTGTCTTTCATGGCAAGCGTAACAAGACGCCTGGCTTCTTCAGGGTTGGCCAGGTTTAACGTCTTGTACCGGATTTCTTCCTCAATATAATTTTCAAATTGAGTGTCGGTATCCACGCCATCCCAGTTAAATGGATTTTGGTTTTCGATCCGCAGATCAGGATTGAACCGGTACATCGGCCAGTACCCGCACTTCGCTGCTTTTTCTGATTGCTTCTTGGCGAGGCGCATTTCATATCCATGCGCAATGCAGGGCGAGTAAGCGATAATGATGGATGGGCCTTTGTGTTTTTCAGCTTCCACAAAAGCGAGGGCGGTCTTCTCGCGATCCATGCCCATATTCACCGAGGCCACATAACTGTTGCCATAGGTTGACATCATCAATCCCAGGTTTTTCTTGCTGAGTTTTTTTCCATCGGATGCGAACTTGGCCACTGCCCCGCGCGGTGTTGCCTTGGATGCCTGGCCACCCGTGTTGGAATACACTTCGGTGTCCATGACCAGCACGTTAACATTCCGGTTGGAAGCCATCACGTGATCCAATCCCCCAAAGCCAATATCATAAGCCCAGCCATCGCCTCCGAAAATCCAGATGCTTTTGTCAACAAAATAATCCTGCAGTTCAATTACTTTGTCTAACACAGAGTTAGCCAAACTATTTTTCTTCTCTTCGGCCAGGAGTTGCTTCACCATTGTTACATGACGCTTGGCTTCATTGTTCACCTCATCAAATAACCGCAGGCTTTGTTGAAGCGCAGACTTAAGTTCTTCGCTGATAGAAGTGGCGATCAATTTTTCCACATTGGTTTTCAGTTGCCGCCTGTTCGCATCAACTGCGAGTCGCATGCCAAATCCAAACTCAGCGTTGTCTTCAAAGAGGGAATTAGCCCAGGCCGGGCCATTTCCATTCTTATCTTTTGTGTAAGGCGTTAAAGGAAATGTTCCGCCATAAATGGACGTGCATCCTGTTGCATTGGCGATGATCATTCTATCTCCATACAATTGCGTAACTAAATGAATGTATGGAACCTCGCCACAACCGGAACAACTTGGAGGATATTCGATATAAGGTTCAGCGATATAAGGTTCATTCACAAATGGAAGTTTGTCAATCCAGGTGGCAGGATTGCCTGGCACTCCGCGATATTCCAAGCGTTTCGTTCCGGTGGGCACAGCACCATTCACCGGCATGTGCGACACGGGGATAGCGTCCCCCTTCAGGCGAAGTATGGGGTCAATAATATTATCAGCAAACCAACCTGAACCTGCGGGGACAACAGCCGTGATCTCCGCAAACTTATCAACCTCATCCGGTATCGGAACAGCCACCACAGCAGCAGCCGAGGCATCAATGGCTTTCCAGTTCATCTCCACAATTTCCTGACCCTTGCGCGCGAATTGTTTCTGAACAAATTTTTTGATAAGGTCAATCGCTTCAACTTCTGGCAGAACACCCGATACCTTAAAGAATGCGGTTTGCATGACCGAACTGATCCTTCCCCCCAGGCCAACGCTCTTGGCAATCTTAGAAGCATCAATGGCAAATACTTTTACTTTCTTATTCCGGATACTCTCCTGCATGTCTTTGGTGAATAGCCTGAATATATTTTCCGGCTTCTGACTGGAGTTGATCAGGAAAGTGCCACCTTCAGTTATCCCTTCGAGAATATCATACTGGCCAATGTATTGGGGCCGGTGCAGGGCAACGAAGTCAACTTTGTTCAACAAATATTCCGACTGGATTTTTTCTTTTCCAAAACGCAAATGAGAGATCGTCCATCCACCGGATTTGTTGGAATCATATTGGAAATATCCTTGCACAAAGAGATCGGTGTTGTCGCCAATCATTTTGATGGCGTTCTTATTGGCGCTCACTGTGCCATCTGAGCCATAGCCCCAAAACTTGCAGCGAACAATTCCTTTTTGCTCTGTTTCAATCTCCCCGTTAACCGTTATTGATTTCTTCGTAACATCGTCATTGATGCCCACGGTGAAATTGTGCCATCCGTTTTTTTCCAGATGATCGTAAACAGCCTTCACCATAGAAGGCGTAAACTCTTTTGAAGCGAGGCCATACCGGCCCCCGATTATCCGAATGACAGTTCGAATGTTGGCCAAAGCCGCAACCACATCGAGGTACAAAGGTTCTCCAATGGAGCCGGGTTCCTTGGTTCTATCTAAAACAGCAATACGCTTTACTGAATCGGGAATCTCTTTTAAAAATTGTTCAAGGGCGAATGGCCGGTAAAGTCTGACTTTCAGCAATCCAACTTTTTTTCCATTCCTGTTCAGATAGTTGATTGTTTCTTCAATCGTTTCGGTGGAAGAGCCCATAGCAATTATTAAACTCTGTGCATCGGGCGCACCGATATATTCATAGAGTTTATACTGGCGCCCTGTCCGTTCTGCAAAAAGATTCATGTACTTCTGTACCATCGAAGGACAGGCGTCATAATACTTATTCACAGTTTCCCTTCCCTGGAAATAGACATCGGGATTTTGAGCGCCTACTTTACAAACCGGGGCTTCCGGTTTTACGGCCATGGCCCTGAACTCTTCCACGAACTTCATGTTTACCATGCTCCGCATTTCTTCATAGCTGATGGGAATAATCTTTTGCACAGAATGCGATGTTCTGAACCCATCAAAGAAATGGAGGAAAGGAATTTTACTTTCAAGCGTTGACAAGTGTGCGATGACTGCCATGTCCTGGGCTTCCTGCACATTGGAGGAGGCGAGCATGGCGAACCCTGTTCCTCGTGTGGCCATCACATCGGAGTGATCACCGAAAATAGACAACGACTGACACGCCAGCGACCTGGCCGAAACATGAAACACAACCGGCAAAAGTTCACCGGCCATCTTAAACATATTGGGAACCATCAGCATGAGGCCTTGCGAAGCCGTGAAAGTTGTAGCGAGAGCACCGGCAGAGACAGCCCCATGAATAGCGCCCGCTGCACCGCCTTCCGATTGCATTTGCACGACATCCACAGGTTCACCAAAAATATTTTTACGCCCCTCGGAAGCCCACCCATCGGCCAGTTCACCCATATCGGAAGAAGGGGTGATGGGATAAATAGCTGCTACTTCTGAGAATCCATAAGCCACATTCGATACTGCTGAGTTGCCATCGGTATTAATATAATTAACGGCCTTCATAAATCTGTTGATTTTAAACATGAATGTACCCGACCCAAGTACTTCGGAGGATATCAGTAGTCATAAAAACAAATGATTTAAATCATGGAAAGCGGCACGTCAAATTAATTAATTGGGTTGTTGTATCTGACTAAGGTCTCAGGTTTTACATTCTCACCATTTTTAAAATACTTTATCCTTTAGTGGATGTTTAGTTGCGATTAAGGGACTATAAGGTATATTGAATTGATTTGCAGTGCTTACCCGATGGAATACAAAGCAACCTTAGACCTCGCATCAAAAATCATTTCAGCAGTTGTAGCAGTATTATTCCTGGGGAATGCCGTTTACGTTGGCTGGATACTAATTGAACATGATCGCAATCCGACTTTTTTATGGATAACTGGATTAACCACCCTATTGCTTTGGGCCGTTTTTGCTTTCTGTTATTTATTCAGGCCTTTAAGATACATGGTTGATAAAGAGAAAATAATTGTTAGACGACCAGCCAAAGATTTAATACTTAACATACGGGAAATTAAAAATGCATTTTTGGTCACGAAGGAATCTATGCGATGGACCATCCGGACTTTTGGCAACGGTGGCCTCTTCGGTTACACTGGAAAATTTTATAACAACACTTACGGCAACATGACCTGGTATGCCACCCGGAGAAACAACTATACCATCCTGGTAACAGTTGATGAGGAGAAAATAGTATTAACCCCTGATGATATAGAAATGGTTGAGAAAATCAGGAAATGGATTTGAATTCAGCCATCGGAAAATTAAATGATTGGAATTACTCAAGCCCATGAATGTACACCATTTATGGTGAAGTAAAATGAAATATCCAAAACACTAAAACTATGCTAAGAATATTGTTTGCATGCCTGTTAACATCGTTCGCATCATTACTTTGTGCCCAACCCATTCCGCCCCATTTACTCTCCAAACCCTGGACAGCCAAATGGATCACAGGGCCGGGCTCCGATCAATCATTAAAAGAGTATGGTGTTTATAAATTCCGGAGAACATTTGATCTGGCATCAAAACCCAATTCATTCATCATCCATGTTTCGGCCGATAACCGCTACAAACTTTTCGTGAATGAGAAATTGGTTTCGATGGGCCCTGCCCGTGGCGATTTGATGTACTGGAATTATGAAACGGTTGACATTGCTGTTCACCTCCAACAGGGAAAAAATGTTATCGCTGCATTGGTTTGGAATGATGGCCTTGACAAACCCGAGGCCCAAATCTCCAACTTCACTGCTTTTATTCTTCAGGGCAACTCACCTGCGGAAGAAATTGTCAACACCAATAAAAATTGGCTTTGCATAAAAGATGAAAGCCATCAAGCCTTGAAAGTAAAAGTGACGGGATATTATGTTGCCGGTCCCGGGGAATTGGTGGACATGAATAAGAATATTAAGAACTGGGAAAAACTAAATGCCGATGAATCGGGATGGGGAAATGCAAGTGAATTATTTCCGGGGATACCGAAAGGTGTTTTCACTTTCGGCCCGGTTGGTTGGATGCTGGTACCTTCACCACTGCCTCAAATGGAAAGTAAAATTGAAAGATTGACTGCAACACGCATTCAAGTGGGCGTGAATGTGCCACCTGATTTTCCTAAAATGAAAAAGTCTGTAAATGTGCTGGCTCGTTCAAAGGCAACTCTCCTGCTGGATCAAGGCTACCTGACCAATGGTTATCCCTCGCTTATTTTTTCAAACGGAAAGAACGCTTCCATTTCGCTGCAGTATGCGGAGTCGCTTTATAAAGTGACCACAGAAAACCTAAACCGCTCTTGGCTGCCTCACATCCCAAAAGAAAACCGAAACGAAGTTGAGGGTAAAACTTTCATCGGAAAAAAAGACAGCGTTATCTCAGACGGAAGTTCAAATCAAACATTCACTCCGCTTTGGTGGCGCACCTATCGCTACCTGCAACTGAAAATTGAAACGAATGATGAGCCATTAATCAT
>JAYUHI010000086.1:0-5773 GCA_043767095.1 Bacteroidota bacterium | reverse complement strand
CCTGATTATAAGTCGGCCCAAATTGCCATTTTCGGGATTGGTGAGGAACGCGGAACGGATACCAACCTGGGTTGTGCCGGTGGCCCCGATGAAATCAGACGAAAGTTTTACAAGCTCAAGAAAGGCAGTGGGCTTTACAATATAGTTGACCTGGGCAATTTGAAAAAGGGCATCGATCTGGAGGAAACGTACACACGGATAAGTGAGGTGTGCCGGATGTTACTGGAACAAAATACATTGCCCGTTATTTTAGGAGGAAGCCATGATTTGGATATTGGCCAGTATCGTGGGTACGAAGACATGCAAAAATTAGTGAGCTTTCTCAACGTAGATGCCTTCCTTGATTTAGAAGAGGGGATCAACCCTTCGCTATCGCGCCAGCATGTTCATAGAATATTATTGCATGAGCCTAATTACCTTTTCAGCTACACTCATTTGGCGCATCAGTCTTATTTGGTTGATCCGGCCTCAGCTACTATTTTAGAGCGGTTGTATTTTGAAGCTTACCGGATCGGACATTTGCGCACCAACATGCAGGAGATGGAACCAGCCATCCGCAATGCCGATGTTCTATCGTTTGATATAACGGCCATCAAATCTTCAGATGCCCCGGGAAATAATAATGCACAGCCCTTTGGATTATCCGGAGAGGAGGCTTGCCAGTTGTGCTGGTATGCAGGCATGAACGAAAAATTAAGTTCGGTTGGATTTTATGAATACAACCCCTCTGTCGATGACGGCAGAAAAAAAACCGCATCCGTAATCGCCACCATGATTTGGTATTTCATTGAAGGTTTTTATCACCGGAAAGATGAACAAAATTTTAAGGCGAATGACTTTCTGAAATTTAAGGTTGCAATGCCCGTTGAGCCTGAATTGCTCACGTTTTATAAAAGCAAAGTTACCGAGCGATGGTGGATGGAGGTGCCCAATCCGGCCAGTAATCGTAACAGTATTGTGCCTTGCACCTATGCCGACTACCAGGCCGCCACTAAGGGTGACTTACCAGAACGGTACATCAGCACCATAGCTAAATTACTTTAATGATTTTGTGATGTGAGTTTCCGGGGTGTACGAGAGTTTTGTAGTCTCCGCACACCCCTGCCCCTAAAGGGGTCAACGCGCTGAAGTTCTCCCTTCAGGGAGTTAGAGGGTGAGCGAGGGCTGAAGTAAAAAATCGCAAAACTGTCGTACACCCAGTTTCCGCGACCTCAGGCTAGAACAACGTTAGCCAAAGTGTTAGATGAAGTATTTCTATAAACAGACTGAGCCAACGTCTTCTGCACTTTCATTATTTCATCCAGGGGCAGTTGAAGTTCTTTATGGTAAAGCCTATAGATCATTTGCCACTCGGCTTTGTCCATAAATCCATCGGAATTGGCAATGATACACAACCAGGCGATGCAGCGAATTTGTTCATCGCGATTTAATTTTTTGAGGTTTACAATTGCTTCCGGAAGTAGTTCATGCTGGTTATTGACTTCCAGCAATTTTATCTGGGAGAAGAAATAATTTTCATCAATTCCCTCGGCCTCAACCATCCTTCGGCCATAAGAAACTTCCTTCTCATTTATGTTACCGTCAGAGCAAATAAGGATGAAGTACAGCTTTGTAAGAACCTCTTTGAAATTCATTTGAATTATTGTTTTCGTTGCTTAGTTGAAAATCATGCCGATAGCAAATATATTATTTCAGGCTGAAATTTCAATGAGTCTTTTCAAAAATGATTCTTTCTGGGAATCCAGGCCTATTAATGGGCAAAAAAAAGTATGTAAGATAAATACTTGAATTGTCGAATTTTGAGGCTGTTTAGGGTATTATCCGGGTTTCACAAGTTTAAAAAATTAGTTCTACTGGGAATTTTGTGAAAGGAAATTTTGAACCACATAGTCACATAGGAACATAGAAATCCACACATAGGTGAAAGGTCAAAACTATGTGAAAACCTATGTGCCTATGTTTCTATTGTGGTTCAATATTCGAGACGTATAAAGAAGTGGTCAAAGTCTAAAAATTAGTTCTACTGGGAATTTTGTGAAAGGAAATTTGAACCATATAGTTACATAGGCACATAGAAATCCACACATAGGTTAAAGTGCCAAAACTATGTGAAAACCTATGTGCCTATGTTTCTATTGTGGTTCAATACTCGAGACGTATAAAGAAGTGGTCAAAGTCTCACAAAAATCCGTGTAGAACTAAAAAATTAATGAATTCTGAACTCGAAAGGCATCCGGGCCTGCACACCCTGAAGTTGCTGCACCTTTTTCCACTGCTGAAATAAAAGGACATTTTCAATTCCCAGCGATTCACGCATTTTCTTCTCCGTAATTTCTTCTTCCTGAGAACCAAAATATTTCTCAAATACGCTTTTGGGCTTGGGGTAATACCGAAGGTTATAATCTTTACCCACTCCAGCGCTTTTAGCTGCCAGATCAATGGCATCGTCAAGACCGCCCAGCACATCCACCAGTCCGTTTTCTTTGCCTTGTTCCCCGGTCCACACTCTTCCCGAAGCAATTTTTTTCAGATCCTCAATTTTCATTTTCCTTCCTTGTGCAGCCTTGGCGGTGAATGTTTCATAAACTTCGTCCGTTTGTTTTTGCAGGATGCCCTTCTCGGTTTCATTAAGCGCACGGGTTATAGTAAACAATTCACCAATTTCACCGGTCTTAACTTCTTCGGAAGTGATGCCTAATTTGTTTCCAAGAAACTGGCTTAAATCGGGTATCACGAGAAAAACACCAATGGAGCCTGTAACTGTTGTGGGCTTCGCTACAATGGTATCGCAAGCCATTGCTAAATAATATCCGCCCGAAGCAGCATAATCGGACATGGAGGCGATAACTGTTTTTTCTTTAGCCGTGAGCATTATTTCGCGCCACATGGCATCGCTGGCCACGGCCGATCCGCCCGGGGAATTAATTCGCAGCACTACTGCTTTTACCTTTTTGCTTTTCCGTGCTTTTTGCAAAGCCTCCACCATGGTTTTGGCACCCACCAAACCCTGGTCTGATCTTCCGGGCACAATAGCGCCATCGGCCACAATTACGGCAATTTCATTTTTTGACGAAGTGTAATCGGAGTAGCTGTCTTTATAGTCCTGGTATTTAATCAAATTGATTTTTTCATTCTCCTCAATGCCCAGCCGCTTCTTTATATAAGTCATCACCTGGTCTTCATAAAAAAGATCATCCACCAACGAATACTCTTTGGCCTGTTTTGCATTACGCGCCAGCATCTTATTGGCAATTTCTTTGATTTTTTCCGGGTCAATTTTTCTCCCGGCTGAAACCTGAGACAACATGTTATTGTAAATGGAATTGAGCAAAGAGTTTAGCTGAAGTCGATTCTCTTCACTCAGGTTGTCGCGAAGGTATGGCTCAACAGCACTTTTAAATTCGCCTACGCGGAAAACCTGGGGCCTGATTTCCAACTTATCGAAAAGCTTTTTATAAAATGTTACTTCCGTTGCCAGGCCATTCAACTCAACCTGGCCTTCCGGGTTTAGAAAAATAGAATCGCAAACCGATGCCAAATAATATCCGCCTTCACTGAAGTAATCAGAATAGGCAAACACCCACTTGCCCGATTTTCTGAAATCGTCCAGGGAATTTCTGATCTCATCAATGGAGGCAATACCGGCCCCAATAAATCCGGAGTTGAGATAAATGCCTTTTATATTTTCGTCCGTACTGGCATGAGCAATAGCTTCTTTTATTTGAAGCAGACCCATGGATTTATCCGCTGCCTCGGGAAATAAATCGGCAATGGGGTCTTCTAATTCTTGTTCTGAAATAGGATAATTGAGCTGTAAAGACAATACAGAATTAGCCTTTACCTCGACAAGTTCTTCAGCCCCTATCCCCACAATCAAAAATATTCCTAAAATTGTAAAGAAGACAAGGGCCGTAAACGCACCGAGGCAGGATGAAAAAAACGCTTTCCAGAAATTCATGACGAAATTTGATTAGGTCGCAAAAATAGCAATAACATGGAAACGGTTTATTTACTGTTGGGTTCTAACCTGGGCGATCGACAGGCGAATTTGCGGATGTGCCTGCAGCGGCTGAACCGTATGGGAAAAATTACCGCAGTTTCTTCCGTTTACGAGACAAAAGCCTGGGGTAAACACGATCAGCCAGATTTTCTTAACCAAACAGTCGCTATTCAAACCCCTGAAAGCCCGGAGGAATTGCTCGCCACTATCCTGGCAATTGAAATAGACCTTGGCCGGGTTCGGCAGGAAAAGTGGGGCTCGCGAATTATTGATATCGACATTCTGCTTTTCGGAAATAGAATTATTGACACGGAGAAACTAAAAGTGCCTCATCCCAACTTACCTGAACGCAGGTTTGCCCTCACTCCTCTCACAGAAATTGCTCCAGATATTATACACCCAGTTCTGAACAAGACCGTGAAGTCATTATTGGAGGAATGCGCTGACACGCTAGTAGTAAGAAAGATTTAGTCAGTAAGTAAATTCTAAATCTTGTTGCTCTACTGGGAATTTTGCAGAGAGGTTATTAAAACCAAATAAAAACCTTAGTAGAAAATATCGACTCCATGGATCAACCTTATTATCTTATTCTCAATCAACCCTGCTTTTATCAAGGAATATGGTAATAAGGTGGACGATTCAACTATCCAATTATCTACTAAGGTTAGTCTTGCACAAAATTATTTCCTTTTCTATGAGCCATTCCACAAAAATCCGTGTAGAACAATTTTATTGTTTGTCGAAAATTAAATTGACTTTGCTTCTACACCCGGTTCAATTTTTTTTACCAAACCTTGTAAAACTTTTCCAGGACCACATTCAATAAAAATTTTAGCTCCATCGCGAGCCATATTCTTTACCGTTTGAGTCCACCGGACAGGCGCGGTAAGTTGGTCGATCAGATTTTGTTTAATCACAGAAATCTCGCTGGAAGGAAGGGCGTTTACATTTTGATAAACGGGACAAACCGGTTGACTAAAAGTTGTTGCGTTGATGGCCGTGGCTAAATCTTCTTTAGCCGGCTCCATCAATGGGGAATGAAAAGCACCACCCACGGGCAAAGGCAAGGCCCGCTTCGCCCCCGCTGCTTTCATTTTTTCGCAGGCTATTTCAATTCCTTTTTTAGAACCGCTGATCACCAATTGACCGGGGCAATTGTAATTGGCCGCAACCACAATTTCACCGGATATGCTCGCGCAAATTTCAACCACCAGGTTGTCGTCCAATCCTAAAATAGCCGCCATGGTCGAAGGATTTATTTCGCATGCCCGCTGCATGGCCATTGCTCTTTGCGAAACCAATTTTAGACCATCTTCAAAACGTAAAGCCTTGTTCGCCACCAGGGCCGAAAACTCACCGAGCGAATGGCCCGCCACCATATCGGGTTTGAAGTGATCGGCAGAAAGGGCGGCTGCAACCGAGTGAATAAAAATAGCGGGTTGTGTTACTTTAGTTTCCTTCAGTTGATCAGCAGTGCCATCAAACATAATCCGGGTAATATCAAAGCCAAGGGTTTCGTTGGCCTGATCCATTATTTTTTTTGCATCGGGCCTGGCGTGGTAAAGGTCTTTGCCCATTCCCGGAAATTGTGCGCCCTGGCCGGGGAAGATGTATGCAGTCATTGTATTGGCAATTTACAATTTCGATTTACGATTATTTTTTTGAAGATGACTGGGGTCGAGTAGGCAAGGGCATTTCAGCCCAAGCCCCTCACAGAACCGTGCTTGAGACTCTCACCTCACACGGCTCTTCTAACCCGCTTCTTACTTTTAG
>JAYUHI010000085.1:0-5775 GCA_043767095.1 Bacteroidota bacterium | reverse complement strand
CATTATGAGTATTTTAGTTAAGGATGTTGCCGATCAGTTATATTCACTCACGATTTTTGAAATCGGAAAAGAGAAAAGAAATGTTTTGGCCCGGTGGAATGAGGATTTTGTCTGGCTCGACCGAAAGAATATTATTCAATTGTATAAAATGAAAAAGGACTTTGCGAAATGATTGTCAACTCATAACCCTGACAGGGTTTTAAAACCCTGTCAGGGTTGGGTTGATTGAAACTTGAACCTGCAATTTGAAATCCACGATCCTAATACTCTTCGTCCTGTTTAATGTACAATTCCTGTTCGCCCAGGAGGCGATTGTATTGTCCACCAATCCTACATCAGCAAAATGGTATCAGATACAAACTCCTGGCTTTCGAGTTTTATTCTTAAAAGGATTTGAAACTCAGGCGCAGCGCATGGCCAATACGTTAGAAACTATTCGTGTGCCCGAAGCCAAAGGCATGAACACCCTTCCCAAGCGCATTCCTATAGTGCTTCAGAATTTGTCAGCGCAATCCAATGGCTTTGTTGCACTGGCGCCCAGGCGGTCAGAGTTTTATGCCATGCCCTCACAGAATTACAATTTTATTGGCGGGGTTGAGTGGATGAACATGCTTGCCGTTCATGAATACCGGCATGTAGCGCAATTTCAACGAAGCATTACCGGCTTCAATAAATTATTGTTTTATGTTTTCGGGCAGGAAGCTGTTGCAGCCATGTCATATATATCGGCACCTCAATGGTTTTGGGAAGGCGATGCGGTAGCTACTGAAACGGCATTTACTCCTGGTGGCCGCGGGCGCATGCCCAACTTCGATTTAGTTTTTCGAACGAATCTTTTGGAAGGGCGCGCGTTCAACTACAACAAGCAGTACCTGCGATCTTATAAAAACTTTATTCCTAATCATTATGTGCTGGGCTATAACATGGTGTCGCACTTAAGAAGGCAGACCGGCCAGGCCAATTCATTTGGGAACATTGCCCGGAGAACCTGGGCGCTGCCGTTCATTCCTTTTGCCTTTTCAACTTCAGTTAAGAAAGAGGTGAGTTACACCGTGCCGGTGCTTTATAAAAAAATGACAAGCGATTTAAAATCTGAATACGAAAAGCAGTTAAATGAAATTGAGCTAACGCCATTTGAAAATGTCACATTTCGAAAGAATGAAACCTACACCGACTATTTGTATCCTCAGGTGTTGGACAGTGGATTTATAGTCGCGCTTAAATCGGGTATTGGTGATATTGAACAAATAGTGATTTTTAAGGAAGGCCAATCCGTTTCGAAAAAGTTTGTTACCGGGCCAATGAATGAATCCGGATATTTATCAAGCGCACAAAACAAAGTGGTATGGAACGAATACCGGTATGACCCTCGATGGCCGGTTCGGAATTACTCAATAATAAAAGGATTTGATTTCGGAGCGAAACTGCAACAAGAAGTCACCCGCAAGTCGCGCTATGCCGGGGCTGCCTTGTCATCCGATGGTGAAAAAGTTTTAACGCTAGAAACGGATTCAACGTATCAAACCAGATTAGTTGTAGTTGATTATGCAACGGGTACAATCGAAAAAGAATTTGCTAATCCCGAAAATGCTTTCTATTCGATGGCGAGGTGGGCAGAAAGCGGACGGAAGATTGTATCACTCAAAACAACTCCACAAGGTAAGTCGGTTGTGCTGATTGAATACAGGACTGGAAAGGAAGAGGTACTTATGCCTTCATCCCAAGAAAACATTGGTCATCCTGTTATCGTTTCCAATTATCTTTTGTACAATTCACCTTACAGTGGCATCGATAATATTTACGCGCTTGATATTCAATCTCGAAAGCAATTTCAAATAACCTCTGCCAAATATGGCGCCTACAACCCTTGCCTTTCGGCTGATGGAAAAGCCGTATACTACAACAACCAGGGACGCAATGGCATGGACGTAGTGAAGATGCCTTTTGATCCATCGAAATGGAAGCCAATTGAGCAAATAAAGATTCCAACCTTTAATACATATCAACACCTGGTTGACCAGGAGGGTCATTCGCATATCCTCGACAGCATTTCAACTGCAGTTTATCCGGTTTCACGCTACCGAAAGTTGCCAAGAATGTTAAACATACATAGTTGGGGAGGATATGTAGAGAGCGATCTTACGCGCGCCAACATCGGCATCACTTCAAAAGACATTCTGAGCACGACTCAGTTGAAAGCAGGCTACGATTTCGACATACAGGAAAGAACAGGAACCTGGAAAGCAACTATGAGCATGCAGGCTTTGTATCCAATTTTGGATTTCAGTTATTCGCAGGGAAACCGCAGCGTAAACAGAGGGTACTTAACTTACGATAAAATAGTTGGCAGCGGGGCGAGTAAAGACACAGTTGAGACAACTGAATTGCTAACATTTAAATGGAAGGAGCAAACTATAGAAGGCGGAATCCGCTTTCCGCTTAATCTCACCAGTTCAAAATTCTATTCTAATCTTTCGATCAGTAATTATGTGGGAGCCACAACGATTACCGATTTTAAGAATAGCATTGATGGCGGTGGAAGGTTGTTACCAACCAACTATCCACAGTATTTTTATGAGGTCTATCTGGACAATGGAGTATTGTTGTATAATTCTTTTAATCTCAGCTTTTACAGCCTCCTCAAGCGCTCGGCCAGGGACATTAACAGCAAGTGGGGTCATGCTTTGTTTATGCAATCGCGCAATACACCCTATAAAGGAGATTTCACCGGAAAGAACTTTTCCTTTTTAGGATATTTATACCTGCCAGGTTTATTCAAGCATCATTCCTTGTGGGGCTATTGGGCCTTTCAATCCAGTTCCATAAAACTGGGCAGAGCTACTTCACTAAATGAGCTAACCGATAATTATATTTTCCGAAATCAAATTCCATTTCCCCGGGGCATATCCGATTATTTTATCCGACACGAAAAAATGTATTCTATGTCGGGAAACTATACATTGCCCCTTTGGTATCCCGATTTATCTCTTGGCCCTTTCTTAAATGTTAAACGGGTGCGCGCAAACGGATTCTTTGATTATGCTTTTGGCAGCAACCCAAAACTTTCGGCCAGAACTAATGAGATGGAATCAACTAACTACATCTCTGTCGGGGGCGAATTGAAATTCGATATTAACATCATGCGGTTTCTTCCTGAGCTGGACATCGGCATCCGCTATTCGTATGGCCTTCAGCCGCGCGTTGCCAGTTTCGAGTTGCTGATTGGGACATTTAATTTTTGATTAGTCCTGAGTCTTGAGTATGAAGTAAGGTCACAAAGAGCACAAAGAAGCCACAAAGGCCACAAGGCTACAGTTCCTGGTGTTCGTTGTGGTTCATTGTGACCTTCGTGACCTCATAGTTTACAATACTTAATACACAAACCTCAAAGCTCCGGACTTTGAGTAAAAAAATTATTTGAATATAGGGACGGCAACCCTTATTTTTGACAACAAATCCCTGCCTGCCAGTAGGCAGGGTAAATCATAAATCCCAAATCGTAAATCTACAATTGTTATGGCAGACATAGTCCGGATGCCCAAGATGAGTGACACCATGATTGAAGGTGTTATTGCCAAGTGGCACAAGAAAGTTGGTGATACCGTGAAAGCCGGTGAACTTATGGCCGAGATTGAAACCGATAAAGCCACGATGGACTACGAGTCGTTCAACACAGGGGTAGTGTTATACCTGGGTGCAAAAGAAGGTGAAGCCGTGAAGATCAATGATGTACTGGCTGTTGTTGGGAAGGGTGGAGAAGATTTTTCCGCCCTGTTAGCTGGTGCAGGAACGAAGACGGCAAGTGAAGCATCAGGTTCGGCTAAAGCCGAAACTACTGTGGCTGTTGCTGAAGCAGTTGCCATCGATACTTCCGGCATTAAAGCGGAAGTGGTTCTCATGCCTAAAATGAGCGACACCATGGTGGAAGGTGTGATTGCCGCCTGGCACAAAAAAGTTGGAGAGGCGGTGAAAGCCGGAGAACTTCTCGCTGAGATTGAAACCGACAAAGCCACGATGGAGTATGAATCGTTTAACTCCGGAACTTTGCTTTACATTGGAGCAAAAGCAAAAGAGTCTATTCAAATCAATGGAGTGTTAGCGATTATTGGTGATAAAAATGCGGACTGGCAAACACTTTTGAAAGCCCATCAGGCGAAAGCCATAGCCACAACCTCACCAGCGCCTGCTGCACAATCTGCAGTCACTGCCGTTGCCAGTTCTGCCCAAGCATCTGCTCCTGGTTCCGAGTCATCCACAAACGGCCGCGTGAAAGCATCACCCCTTGCGAAAAAGATGGCGAAGGAGCTGGGCTTCGATATAAAACAGATTCAGGGCAGTGGCGATGGTGGTCGAGTTACCAGGCACGATGTAGAAACTTATAAACCCTCATCAGCGCCAGCAAAAGAAGCAAAGGCTGCTGCCATCATGTTGCCGCAAGTAGTTGGCAAAGAAAGTTTCGAAGAAGTTCCGGTGTCGCAAATGCGTAAGACCATCGCCCGCAGGCTGGCCGAAAGCAAATTCTCTGCTCCGCATTTCTATCTTACCATGGAAATTAATATGGACAAGGCGGTGGAAGCGCGAAAGAGTATGAATGAAATTGCCCCGGTTAAAATTTCTTTCAACGATATAGTGATCAAAGCGGTGGCGGCAGCCATTCGTCAAAACCCAGATGTTAATGTGAGTTGGCTGGGCGATAAGATGCGGAAGAACCATCACATTCATATCGGTGTGGCTGTGGCCGTGAAAGATGGTTTGGTGGTTCCGGTAATCCGGTTTGCCGATAATAAATCATTAAGCCATATCGGTGCAGAAGTGAAGGACCTCGCTCAAAAAGCCCACGATAAAAAACTTCAGCCGAGCGAGTGGGAGGGAAGCACGTTTACTATTTCAAACCTCGGCATGTTTGGCATTGAAGAATTCACCGCCATCATCAATCCTCCCGATGCCTGCATTCTGGCCGTTGGCGGAATTAAAGAAACCCCGGTAGTGAAAAACGGGCAGATCGTTCCGGGCAATATTATGAAAGTAACAATGTCGTGCGACCACAGGGCGGTGGATGGTGCGGTGGGTGCAGCATTCCTGAAAACACTCAAGGGATTACTGGAAGACCCGGTTAGGATTTTGATTTGAGATGAAAGAAATAGTCTACCATAAATTTCTCGATGATTATCTTCATGAACTTTTAAGGTTTAGGATTTGGATTGAGAAAGGAAAAGTTGTTGACTTGGTTGTGCAGTATGAGAGTTTTATTTCGGGTAAGTGGTATAATATTGTCAGATACGACTGCTCGCATGGATTTTTTCATCGAGATTTGTTATTCCCTAAGGGGATTAAAGAAAAACAAGAGATTTCAATTACATCTTTGGAGGACGGCTTAAATTATGCAGAACAGGATATCAAAGACAGGTGGGTGTTTTATAGAGAAAGATTCATAAATAGATTACCAAAATGACATCGAAAGAAAAAATAAACAGGAACATTGGACTGTGTTTTGATTTCCTGCGGCAAGTTGTAAAGAACCCAAAAATTCTGGATAGCATACCCAATGGAAGTGAACTCGAATTTGTAGATAAAGATTTTCCAATGATTATCAGAACAGGTGTTAGAAGAAAAAACGCAAAAAGAAAATACTTGAGAGTGAAGACACAAATTGAAGTGATTAAATGAGTTTGAGCTTGTCTTGCTTTTATCGCTCAGTAGATGGTGCGGTCGGGTGGCGCCTTTCTGAAAATCTTGAAGGGATTGATGGAAGATCCAGTTAGGATTTTTGATTTG
>JAYUHI010000084.1:0-2445 GCA_043767095.1 Bacteroidota bacterium | reverse complement strand
AGCAATACATCGAAAACCTGCTGGTTGATTTCACGAAGTACATGCAGGAGCAACGCAACCAGGATTTAAACCTGGTGAATACACGCCTCACCACGCTGGAGGAAGACAACACTCAATTCCGCCAGGAGGCGGGGCAAATTTTAACAAGCCTGATTTCGAACAATAATTCAATCAAGAGAAATTAATAAAAGAAGGTTATCATTAACGCATATAAATATCAAAAGAGAGTCACCCTTCTCCATTTGGAGAGGGGCCGGGGGTGAGGTGAGTAGTGGCAAATTTAAAGTTTAAGAAAAAACTAAAAAAAGGAGAAAATGAAAAAGATGTTGAGTTTATGTCTTGTACTCTTAAGCCTCGTATGCTTAAGTCAAGACAAAGAAGAGAGAATCAAGCGTGATGTGGAAGTGGCTGAGAATGTGTTGAGCACATTGATCAGGCAACAACTGGAAAAGAAATCTTCCTTTTGGCCGATGGAAGTGAAAGGCAGTTACACACCAGGGTATGGCGTAACGCTTCGCATCCCTTACGATAATTTCCCGATGTCGTTTTCTATTACAACCGAGGATTTTAAAGGGCCAACTATCTGGGCGCCCGGCAGGGAAGATGTAATTGAGTATAACGGCAATACCATTATTGAAAGGCAAAGGTTGAAAGAGGAATTTGAAGGTGATAAGAAGGATAAAGAAAAATTGAAATTGAAGCGTACAACCGAACGCGACAGTGCACGACAGTTGTATTCTGAGAAACTGCTACAAGCATCGAAAAATTTTCTGGCTGATTATGGGGATTTGATAGGCCTTGAACCCAACGAGAAAATTTTGATTACGACTAAATCGGAGCGGGGTGGAAACTACACGTTTGCATTTGCTGGAGATTTTAAAATGCCAAAACGCAAGGTGATGTCGGTGGAAGCCATGAAGTCAGATCTCACGCAATACAAACAAAACAAAATTTCGCGCGATCAGTTGCTGGCAAAATTTAAAGTGATAAATAGTGAACTGACCGATGACATGCAACCCGATCTTGAATTGCTCTCCACTATTTTCAGCAGGCTTTATCGTTCTGATTTATCAAAGACTTACTTCATGGAAGGGGCGCCTTATTATGAGCGCATGAAAGATTTTGGTGTAACCTATTTCATGCAGGTGTATTCGAGTAACGAGGCTGGCGATAACAGATGGAATATGCCCACCCAGGATCTGGAAGACATTGACCAGGCAACCCGCAACAAAAGAGTAATTGAACTCTATCCCATTTTTGAAAAGGATTTAAAAGGCAACATGCTCGAATATGGCCGCACCCTCAACAGCCTGAAGGACGATGAATTGCTTATCTTTGACGTGACCTTAACCAAGTGCAAAGGCTGTGGCATTCCGGCAACTGTTGAACTTTCGGTTAAGGCTTCGGTGTTGAAAGAATTTGGCAGCGGGAAGATTTCAAAAGAAACCGCTACAGCCAAGATTAATGTGAAGAAAGGACTGGCTCAATAAATCACGTCAGATTAAGCTTGTCCAAATCGGGTCTTAGGAAATAGCCTTTGACACCCTCTGGCTGACATTCCACCGGAAGCATCACTTCCTGCATAATAAAAGAACCGTCAAAACCGTATCATTACTGCTGCTACTTTTTCATCATGTTTTTGAAACTTAAAGGGCGTAATGGAGTATAACAAGTACCTTTAACCATAATCTGTCCAAAAAGAATGAAGAAAAACATAATCATAGGAGCCGGAGTGCTGGTCGTTTTGCTGGTCGCCTTTTTCTTTATCAGAGGAAATAGAAAGATTGATCCTTCCGACATACTCTCCGAAGTAAAACATGGTGAGTTTAAAGTGGAGATTGAAACAACCGGTGAGTTAGAAGCCAAGAACTCAGTAAAAATTTTGGGGCCCGCCCAGCTCCGAAGTTTTCAGATTTGGCAGGTAACGGTTCAGAGTATTATCGATGAAGGCACGGTGGTGAAAAAAGGTGATTGGATTGCCACGTTGGACCGCTCACAGTTTCAGGAAAAATTCAATGCCCGGCAGATTGAACTGGAAAAAGCCAATTCCAAGTTTGTTCAAACCCAGTTGGACACCACCCTTCAAATGCGCCAGTCGCGCGATGAATTGATTAACTTGAAATATGCTGTGGAAGAAAAACAAATTGTGTTAGATCAATCGAAGTTTGAACCGCCCGCCACCATCAAGCAAAGTGAAATCAACTTAGAAAAGGCGGGGCGTGCTTATGAACAGGCGCTTGAAAATTATAAGATCAAGAAAAACCAAAACATCGAAAAAATGCGCGAAGTATCAGCCGAACTTCGGAAGGTTCAAAACGAAATGAACAGCATGGACAAAGTAATGGCTTTGTTTAATGTGACAGCCCCGGAGGATGGCATGGTGATTTATCAAAAAGGGTGGGATGGCAAAGCCATTAAAGCAGGCTCGCAATTGGAGATGTGGGA
>JAYUHI010000083.1:0-2446 GCA_043767095.1 Bacteroidota bacterium | reverse complement strand
TTTTTTGCGACTCTTATTTTCTCCCACGATAAACCCGGTGGCATGGGTTGACCAGTCACCTGAATCAATGCTAATTGGAAAGAGAAAACTATTACTTTGGCTGCTGATAGACTCCGAAAAAACATGTAGATAAAAATCAAATACGTATAAATCAGGGTAAACCAATCATGGGTTACTCCTGCAATTTTGAAGTTACTTAAACATTATTGCTCCTTATTATTATTCAAGAAGAAAGGTAAATCTGTAACGGGAGATTTTTCAGGATTTCGGTTCATTAAAATTTTGCCCTAAAACAGCAGCGAAACAGCAATATTTTGTAAGTTTAGTTTTTCAACTTCCACATAACCCTATGATAAACAGGTTCTTGACGGCTTCAGTTGTTCTCTCTCTTTGCCAATTAGCAGCATCTGCACAAGTGGTTCAATGGGCTTCAAAGGTTATTGAGTACTCATCGCAGTTAACCCCCATTCAATATTCAGCCCAACAGGCATTAGGCAAGCCCAACATATTACCAGGAGGGGGCGAAAACCCCAATGCCTGGATGCCAGACCAGCACAGCAGGAAAGAGTTTTTGAAATTGGGTTTTGAAACACCCATGAACATCCGGCAAATTGCGGTGGCAGAATCACTCAACCCCAGCGCCCTGTACAAAGTTTTTGTTTACGATGAAACTGGAAAGGAAACTGAGATCAAGATGTTTGTTCCGCAGATTTATCCGCTCAAAAGCCGGATGTTGAATATTATTTTCGATGTGACCCCATATAAGGTTGACGCAGTGAAATTGGAATTTGAGGGAGCAGCCGTTTCAGGTCATTTTGGGATTGATGCCGTGGCAATTTCCGATTCTAATTTTCCAATCATTGCCGATATTCCCATGGCCGAATCCATTGCTGCAGGGATTTCTGTTGAACCCCTGGACCAAAATGTAAACAGCGAGTACAAAGAACTAAATCCACTGCTGACCCCCGATGGAAAAACTATGTACTTCAGCAGGCGAAACCACCCGGGCAATATTGGAGGGGCTGACGATCATGAAGACATTTGGTATTCTCAATTGGATTCCATGCACCGTTGGTCGCTGGCCAAAAACCTGAAGGAAATAAATACGGAAGAACCCAATTTTCTGAATTCGATCAGTTTCGCACCGGATGGTAAATCGGAAGTGATGCTGGTTGGGAATAAAGTTATTCACGGAAAAAAATCCCTGGCGGGCGTCTCGATCAGTTCTCATGTTGGTGGTAAATGGACTACTCCCGTTCATGTGAATATCACACACGATTACAACTATAGCGATTTTGCCAATTATTTTTTGACCAATAATCGCTTGGCCTTGCTGATGTCTGTGCAGCGGATAGACTCCAGAGGAGGCCGCGATTTATATGTTTCCTTCATGCAACCTGACAGTATTTGGACAGAGCCCTTGAGCCTGGGCCCTGTGGTGAACACCGTTGCTGAAGATGCTTCCCCATTTCTGGCTATGGATGATAAAACAATGTACTTCGCGTCAAATGGATTTCCCGGTTATGGCGGCTTCGATGTATTTATGTCCAGACGATTAGACGACAGCTGGACTAATTGGAGCGAACCGGTGAATATGGGCAAAACGATTAATACGGAATTTGATGATCAATATTTTCATGTAACAGGAACCAGCGCCCACAGTTTCTACTCCCGTGGCGTTTCAGAAACCAATACCGACATTTTTAAAGTTGAACTGCCACCCGAACTGGCGCCCGAATTTTGGGTGGTGGTGAGTGGGAAATTAGTGGATGCCAAAACCAACAAACCAATCGGGGCTAAAATTGTTTACGAACGCCTTCCCGATGGCAAAGACCTGGGCATTACTCAATCCGATCCTGACATGGGTGAATTTTATTTAAGGCTGCCCATCGGCTATAATTACGCCATTCATGCCGAGGCAAAAGATTACATATCGGAAAGCCAGAATATGGATTTGAGAAATTACGACCGCGATTTAAAAGAGAAGGTGGAGTTCAGATTAAGACCGATAGAGATAGTGAAGATTGAGAAGGATGCCATGGTGAGCCTCAACAGCATTTTTTTCGATTTCGAAAAAGCCGTTCTGAAGCCTGAATCATTTCCTGAACTGGATAGGGTGGTTGACATGATGAAAAGCCGGCCATCCATGTCCATTCAGGTTGAGGGCCATACCGATAACATTGGAACAATCAAACGCAACCAAAAACTCTCCGAAAACAGGGCCAGTGCCGTGAAAGTATATTTACTGTCTAAAGGCATTGATGCAGTAAAGGTTACATCAAAAGGTTTTGGTGAGTCAAGGCCAATTGTCTCCAACGATGATGAGAAAGATGGCCGCGAAATAAACAGGCGGGTTGAGTTTAAGATCACCAAGCTGTAAACGGAAAATAAAAAAGGCTATCCCCAAGGACTGCCTTATCATCTTTTGACTTCAGCGCAGGGACAC
>JAYUHI010000082.1:0-5789 GCA_043767095.1 Bacteroidota bacterium | reverse complement strand
GAACGTTTTCAATAATTCTGCAGCAGGTAGGGTGCATTCATGCACCGTTCAAATCCTTTGGTGCATAAATGCACCCTACGGCTAAGTAATTCTGCTATGTCTTGCCCTGTTAACGGAGTGATGCCCTGATAAACTTTTGCAGCTCGCTCCTGATCGCCTTTAAATCGGACAAGGGCGAACTCCGTTTCAACCAGGCCGGGGTGAATGCCGGTAACTTTAATCCCGAAAGGGTTTAAGTCCATGCGCATGCCATTGGTAATAGCATCCACGGCAAACTTGCTCCCGCAATACACGTTGCCATTGGGATAAACTTCTTTGCCGGCAATCGAGCCTAAATTTATGATGTGGCCGGACTTCCTTTCTGTCATGCCTGGAGTAATTTCCCTGGAAACATAAAGCAGACCTTTTACATTAATATCCATCATGGCATCCCAATCATTCACATCGCCCGATTGAATGGGCGACAAGCCATGGGCATTACCCGCATTGTTGACCAGTACATCTATCTCATTCCAGGGCGCAGACAATGACCGGATGGCTGAAGCAACCTGCTCTTTATCCCGAACATCAAAAGATAAAGAATGCACCTCTGTGAATTTCGATAATTGATTGACTAAAGTTACAAGCCGCTCCTTTCGCCTGCCGCAAATAATCAATCGAAAATTATTTTGGGCAAGAAGTTGAGCGGTGGCCCGGCCAATCCCTGACGTGGCACCGGTGATAAAAGCAAGGCGTGAAAAACTCATTGGAAAATAAAGTAAACAGAAATAGTATTCGTGTTGAGGTGTTTTATAGGATCGGAATAAACACTGTTGCCACCCGAAAGCAAATTAAGAACGCCCTTGCTGAAACGGATTTCCTGCGAGAATTTGAACAACGGAAAATAAAAATCAAACCCCAGTCCGGTATCGATGCTCAAGTTTCCTTTTTGAATTTCAATTCGTGACGTTAAAGATTCAAGGTCTCCTTTATTCCTGGCCTCGAAACCTGGCGTTAACCCGCCCACCACATACATGCGCACGTTACCCCTTCGCTGCGATTTATATTTCAGCAGCAAAGGAAACTCAACCATCGTTGTTTCCACCAATTGGAATTTTTGAGTCCGGTCAGTGAAATAATAGTTGAGGCGGTGTTCGTAGAAACTGGCCTTGGGCATGAGCCGTAAATCCAATTGATCGTTGAACCGGAGGTTCACCAGGAAACCAAGGGAGAACCCGCCCGAAAAGGAAGGCTGAATAGAGTGAACGGTATCGTATGTTGGGGTTACAAAATTATCGTTGTATTTAATTTGGTAAGCGGTTGTATGAAGGCCAATGGAAAAACCATAGGTGATTATCCGCTTGTCGTATTCCGGGTTATTTCTTTTTGCCCATTGAAAATTCTGCGCCAGACCATCACTAAGGGAAGTTAGAGAAAACAGGAAGAGCGGAAGTAATTTCCACGAAAATGCAACAGGATGTAAATTAGAAATTGATTTCACTTTTTGGCTGAATAAAGTGAACTGATCCCAAACGTTAAAGGCCGGCAATCAGCAGAACTGAATCCAGCCTGGGCGAGGTGGTTCAGAAAATCAATACCATCAGGAAAAGCTTTTACGGATTCGGGTAAATACGTGTACGCAGCATTATCGCCCGAAATGACTCTGCCTACTTTTGGCAAAACAAAAGTGAAATAGAAATTATACAGTTGCTTCAATGGAAAATTTTTTGGCTTTGAAAATTCGAGTACCACCAAATGACCACCGGTTTTTATTACCCGGAACATCTCTTTCAATCCCAAGTCTAAGTTTTCAAAGTTTCTCACACCAAAGGCAACGATAACAGCATCGAAAGAATTGTCGGGGAAGGGAAGATTTTCTGAGTCGCCATGCTGAAGAGAAATCTTGCCCTCCAAACCCAGCGATTTAATCTTCTTTTTGCCCACCTCAAGCATCCCCTCAGAAATATCCACACCGATAATTTTTTCAGGGCCTAATGCCATCGCTTCAATGGCAAAGTCGCCAGTGCCTGTAGCAACATCTAAAATAGTTTTAGGCTTAAACGGCTTCAAATACCCAATGGCTTTTTTTCTCCACCGTATGTCTATTCCCAAACTCAGGAAGTGATTTAAGAAATCATAGTGCCCGCTGATGGAGTTAAACATCTTAGCCACCTGTTGCTTTTTGGCCAGAGTGTCATTTTTATAAGGAACAACCGTCATTAACTAATGCTATTTTGGGCAAAGGTGGGGAATAGAAATGCTATTTACTCAAAATCTTTAACTCCACCCTCCGGTTAATTTCGCGGCCACTCTCTTCATCATCATTCGAAACCAATGGCCTGGTTTCACCAAAGCCAATGGCCACCAGGCGCCTGGGGTCTATTCCCTTACCGGTAAGAAATGTTTTCACGGCATTGGCCCTTAATTGCGAAAGGGTTTTATTAAAAGCATTATCGCCTATATCATCGGTATGGCCCGAAATTTCAACCCGGATGGTCGGGTTTTGCTTCATCATATTCTCGAATCCATTTAGTTCGGGATATGACTCCGGGCTTATAGACGCCCTACCAACATCGAAATACAAATTCCGTAAAACGGAAGTAGCGCCAACAGAAATAGGTTGAAGGGATAATGTGCGCGACAGGGTTTTCTCCTGATCGGTTGCGCCCGGGATTCTCACTTGCTGCGCCAAATAAACATAACCTTCCCTGTCGGCAGAAAGTTTATAATCTTTGACGGTTGAAGATGTAGAGGAAAATTCATATACGCCATCGCCTTTAGAAATGCCATCAATTTTTTTATTATCCGATGTGCTCTGAAGAATCACATTCGCTTCAATGGGCAGATTGGTTTTCTTATCCAACACGGTAACGACTAATTTCACACTTGTTGTGGGCACAGGAGTAACCTGTTTCACAATAAGTTGTAGAGTAACGGTCTTAACTATAGTTTTCGCTGTCGTGCCGGCACCTTCAACATTAAATTTCTCACTCTTCAGTGTATATCCTTCGCGCTCGGCTGTCAGCGTATATTCTTTGGCTGATGGTGAAGAAAGAACGAAATCAAAGGAACCCGTTGTTTTGGCTGTTGAGCCAGATTTTGGTGCATCAGCCACTGATTCCAATTTTAATTTCGCCTCAAGCGGAAGCTTGGATTTTTCATCTACCACTTTAACCGTTAGTTTCAAGGGAACGATAACGGGTGCTTTCTTTTCTTCTATCAGGCTTACTGTTTTGGAAACAATTTTTTCTATAGTAGTTGCTCCTTCAATTTTAACCGCCTGAGTTTGGCCGACATAACCCGCCCGGTCGACAGACAATTTATAATCTTTACTGGTGGTAGCATTCAAAACAAATTCAAATGTTCCTGATCCTTTCGGCACCGATGTGACTAAAATATTCTCCGGGCTGCTTTCCAATTTTACATTCGCTTCCAGCGGCAATTTGGATTTAGCATCAAACACTTTCACTACATATTTTAATGGCACAATAACCGGCTCTTTTTTTATTTCAACCAGGCTCACCGTTTTGGTTATTGTTTTCTCTGTTGTGCCGGCACCTTCCAGGTCAATGGATTGGGTTTGGGCGGCATATCCTGTAAGTTCAACGGTGAGTCTATAGCTCTTTGCGGCTGGCGTAATAACAACAAACTCGGATATTCCTTTGCCCTTTGGTGTTGCCGTTATTGCCGTGTTATCTATGGTGCTTTCCAACTTTACCCTGGCCTCTAAAGGCAAATTACTTTTGGAGTCAACTACAGTAACTACATACTTCAATGGAATAATTACCGGTACTTTTTCGGACTTGGCCATTCCAACAGTTCGTGAAACGGTTTTCTCAACCATATCTGCGCTTTGGAGAGTTATTTCTTCTACCTGTGGAAAGTATCCTTCGTGCATAACCGATAAGCGATAATTCTTCGGGTCTTTTGAAATGATGGTGAACGTATAGCTTCCTTTTGCCTGGGCTGAAATGACCACCGGTTTACTATCGGATAAAGAAAGCAGTTCTATGGTAGCCTCCAGGGGTGAATTGGTTTTGGCATCAATAACTTTTACAACAAATCTCACCGGAAGAACAGTGGTCGGTTGCTTCACCAACTCTTTTGGCCCGATAGTATAAACATCGAGATAGCCCAGGCCATCTTCTCTTACAGACGCATAATAGCCGCGCTTTCCATCGGCTGTACCAACAAAATAAATATCATTATCGGCCGTGTTAATAGGGTAGCCGACATTTAAAGGCACACTCCACTCATTCTTCGCTGCATTGATCAGGTTGGATTCAAAAATATCATACCCGCCCATGCCTTTGTGACTTTCAGAGCTGAAGTACAGTTTCTTTCCGGAATAATCGATGAAAGGCCCATCCTCGTGCTTCTCGGTATTTATGATTGGTCCCAGGTTTCTGACTTTGCTCCAGTTGCCCCGGCCATCTTTCGAAGCCACATAAATATCAAACCCGCCTTCACCGCCCGGCCTTTCACTGGCGAAGTACAAGGTGTTTCCATCACGGGAAACGGAAACACTGGATTCCATATAAGGAGAATTAATAATCCCCGGCAAGGGTTTAGGTGAACTCCAGGTGTTATCCGATTTTAATTCGCTTACAAATACATCTCCGCCATTATCATCTCGGTAAGTAAACAAGGTTTTGCCATCGGGCGACAGGGCTAAGTTTGAGTTGTGGTTTGGAACATTAATGGTGCGCCCGATATTGGCCGCCCTCGTCCATTTACCGTTTACCTTATTGGAAATAAATATATCCTCATACGGTTTATTATCTGAGAACACATTTTCATTCAGGTTTCCGTCAAGCCTTCGCGAAGTGAAAATTATTTCGTCTTCCTTCTCATTTAACACAGGAGCATAATCGTTGGCTTCGGAATTAATCTGCGGCCCAATGTTAACAATGACAAACGGTTTTGGGTTGGCTACAAACTCCTTTCCGTTGTTACACTCAAAAAGTCTCCGCTCTATTTCCTTCAAGCTAACCTTGTCCTTCCCCTGATAGTTGGGTTGCCTCTGGTATTTAGTTTTGTAACGGTTATAAAAGCTAATGGCCTTATCGAATTGAAGCCCGTACTGAAAACTGGAGGCAATATGATATTCCAGATCAAACCTATAACTGGGTTTTTGCCGATAAATTCTCAATAAATATTTGGCAGCCTGGTCTTTCCTAATTGTTCGAAGGTGCAGGCGTCCCGCCTCAAAATTGGCGGTGATATTAGTGGTGTCAAGATCAGCAGCCTGTACCATAATATCGCGCACATCATCCTCGGCCTGGGAGGCCTTTAACATCTCTCGCGCCAAATCCACCATAGCTTTCGATTGGTCTGTGTCCTGGATTTGAGTGAATCCTTGAAAGACAAAGCCGCACACGAAAGCAAAACAAAGCAACGCCCGGAAAAAGCTAAACATCAGACAAATTGTTTATAACTTAAAAAATGAGCCTTCATCTTTTTGATTGAAGGCCGGAGTTAGCTAAAAAACAGGTGAAATTATATAAAAAAGGCCGGATAATCATTAGGGAAGTTAAATTCTTGCTCTTGCACCTTTCATTCAATGCCTTAAGTTTGAGGCTTCATGAGAATACAAACGGCCACATTTGTTAAAAGCAGTTCGAAACTTTCGCAATGTCCACCACCGGTTAAACCAGAATTTGCATTTATAGGCCGCTCCAATGTCGGGAAGTCTTCATTAATTAATCTACTGGTTGGGCAACGAACTCTCGCTAAAATTTCTTCCAGGCCGGGCAAGACCCAAACCATGAACCACTTCGAGGTGAATGGTGCCTGGTATCTGGTTGACT
>JAYUHI010000081.1:0-2451 GCA_043767095.1 Bacteroidota bacterium | reverse complement strand
ATCTGTAATTGTCTCATTTGGTTTCAGTTTGGTTTGACTGAAACAAAGGTAACAATTAATTATTTATACTGCATTACTTATGTCGCTATGTATAGTACGGCATCCAACTCATACAGAACTTGACGAGGCGGAACAATATCCGGGAAGGCAACACCCTGTTGCTGAATATCGATTCTGTATTCTTCCGTTTCTCGTAAGTCCGTGCGCGTTCTACGAACAATTAAGGGTTGCAATATTTTTACCCGAATCTCATCGTAGATGCGCTTTACTTCCTGTGCAATCTTCGTCTTGTCCTGCAGGAACCGGATTTTCCTGTAATCATCAATCAATGGCCGAAAGAAGTGTTGCAAGTTTCCAATTTCAAGGGTGGATTGTTTTGAGTCTTGAAAAAGATAAATCTGATTGCGGATATCCTCTGGCCGGTTATTAAGTGGAGTAGCTGTGACTAAAACAACTTTCTTTTCTGTAGAGCCATCGACAGCTGGTCTGCGTCTTGGTGTTTTACAAAGCTTTTGCAGTTTGTTAAACATTTCCGACTCATCGCTGCGAAATTTGTGTGCTTCATCAACCACTATTAAATCATAGTCATCGGGATTAGTCACTTTATGTAAACTTCCATTGGTGATAAACTCTACACCAGGCACGTCAAAATCATAAATTACCTTTCGCCATGCCTTTTCAAGTGGGGGTGTATGAATGATCAATGTTTTAGTTCGTGGGCCTGTGCGCCAGTAAAATTTCTTAGCAATGATAGCCGCTACAATTGTTTTACCAAGACCTACCACATCGGAAAGAAAGAAGCCGTTGTGCTTCATCAATTTCTGATAGCCTTCATTTACGGCATCTACCTGGTAGCGCAGCTTGATATAGCCTTTCGGCAGATCTTCAATGGATTCAGGATCGTAGTCAATACTCTTGCCGAAGTATTCAATTAAAAACTTGATATAGATTTCAAAGGGTGTGAAATTCTCGTTGAGGTAAGTAGAATCTTTAGTGGCTTCAATATCAGTGGGGCTAATGTCAACGGACTCCGCCCACAGTTCATCGAACGTTTTGGTGGCGTAAGCAACATCATCAAAGTCTCGCAGTTCAACATTGAATTCAAAATTTGTTTCTAATCCGGGCACCGTTAAGTTGCTTGAACCTGTAATGACAGAGCCTATATTATGTGGATTAAATGGCTCTGGCCTGAAAATGTAAATCTTAGCATGAATGTTTTTATCCGGGTGTGCTTTGATATGGATTTTGCCTGCACTTACATCGTGAATGAATTCTAAGATTCCTTCCTCAACATCTTTATTGTAATCCGCACTTTGAATGTCCTCCTTCAAACGCTTGAAAAATTCATCACGAGTTTCGTTCGCGTTGAATTTAAATTCAAGACCTTTAACAGCTGCCTCACCGATCAGGTGATCCACATCAATACCAACCAGTATGCGTACCTGCTTTACTGCTTTCAGGTATTCACGAATTCTGAAATAACCAGAGGAGCGGAAGTAACCTACCAATGCATCGAAGGCTGCCACCTTTGTGTAGGTAAATACGCCCTTGAACTTTTCAAGTAGCGTGTTTTCGTTGGCGTTGGTGAAGAATTTGGTTGACATTTCTAAATACCAAACTAATGAAATTTTTATTGGCAAATCACGGCACCCACCCCTCTAAGTATATTTTTCTACATCACAATACCTATTTCAACCTATATTTCCCGTGAGCTCTCCCGTGACCTGTAAAATGAAAATGGCCAAGGAAATATCTCCTTGGCCACCTCAAGTGATCCCGCTGGGATTCGAACCCAGGACCCATACATTAAAAGTGTATTGCTCTACCAACTGAGCTACGGAATCGTTTCACCCGATTTTGCTCTACCATCCCGAAGCATCGGGAGAGCTACGGAATCGTTTCACCCGATTTTGCTCTACCATCCCGAAGCATCGTCCCGAAGCATCGGGAGAGCTACGGAATGGTTCAACTATTTTTTCTACTGCTGCACCAAGTTTCAGGATTAGCAAATCGAAGCCTTTCTATTCAGATTTGCCGGTTTTAAAGGCTTTTCCGTTATTAAGGCCTGCAAAGGTAACAGATGATGAAAAATATGCAAAAGTGGTGTCTAAATATTCCGTTCATTCTGATCTTCCTCTTTGTCGCCCAGGTTGTGAATGCAAAAGGTGAAGAAAAACTTTTGTTGCAGGCCGATTCGCTGTATCAAAAAAAGAAGTATGCCGAAGCTCAGCAACTGTATTTCCAATTATACCAACAAGGCTACTCCTCCCCGGCCGCCATTCTAAAAATGGCTTTTGTTCACGAGGGATTGGGGCAACCCACCCAAGCTTTGTTTTTTCTGTCGGCTTATTATAACCAAACGGAGGACTCTAAATCCTATGAAAAAATACAAACCCTGGCTAATGCCCGTAACCTGGATGGTTATGAATTGACTGATTTTGACCGGTTGAC
>JAYUHI010000080.1:0-5808 GCA_043767095.1 Bacteroidota bacterium | reverse complement strand
GGCCTGGGGTTATATCGTCCAGCGTGTGCAAATAAAATTCGTAGCCTTTATCGCGCGTTTCCAGTTTGAGGCCTGAGTAGTTTTTAGCATAAATTTCTTTTAGCGCTTGCTCCACTTCTTCCACTTGCTTGCCTTCCTTTAATTTAAAATAAGTGTAGCTGCCGTAATAGTTGTTCCAATCTTCGAGAGTTGAGTTGATTATGCCATCTTTTTCGAAGGCGGGTAAAACTGTGGTGGAAGCCAGCGCCTGAAATTCAAAATGTGTTTTACCGGTAATTTCTTTCAGGATTCCGGTAACGGTAAACTCACCATACCCACCAATGGAAAGAGTTTGCCCGAGGGGTTCAGTCTTGCCGAAAATTCGTTCAGCTGTTTCTTTAGTGATCACCAGATTATTAGGTTCGGATAAAACCGTTGCGGGATTTCCTTTCTCGAGTGGAAAATTAAAAACCGAAAGGAAAGACGGATCAACGATTAAACCCTGAACAGGAACATTCACATTGCCGTAAGTGGCATCGCCATTCAGGTATCTGTTGATGCGCACAACCTCTTCGGCAAACGTGTAATTTTCTTTGATAGCTGCGCCTATCGGAAATGGTGTGGAGGCATATGGCTCCTGGCCGCCCTCTACTCGCAAAGCCATAGTATTCACCCGGAAGATGCGCTCACTGTCGGCATGGAAATTATCGAACGTGAATTGTTCTTTGGCGATGATGATGATGAGCATGCCCAGCGACATGCTCACGGAAAGACCAACAAGATTGATCAACGAGAATACCCGGTTGCGAATGATGTTGCGAAGGGCGGTGGTGAAAATGGATTTGAACATTGATTTAATTTTTTGGAATGATGAGTCCCGAAATTTTGAACCATCTGCCAACAATCAGTCCAAATGGGAAAGTTTGATTTGAAGTTAATTAAAGGTATTGGCTATATAAGGATTGGGCGCGAACGGTCGAAAGTGCCCGATTGCGAACGACCTTCAATATTCTTTTTTCATAGAGTAGAAAGCATTATCGGGGAAAGATATATTCTTGGGGAGGAATCTATTTTAAGCAAACCAAACCATGATTCATTCGCCCTAAATTTTTACAGAAACATGTTGCAGCAGGTCGTATCAAATTCTTTAAGATTTTTTTTATTGCCCAGCTAAAAACTACTTTTGGTCAAAATTTTTACTGATGCACACACGATTATTTATCCTCTTTGGATTTCTACTCATCGTAACGGAAGGAGCGCCTCAATCCAAACCCAGGGAGTATCAATACACTATTAACCTGACCAATGTAGTGGATGATAAGTTGTTTGTAGAGCTAACCGCACCACCTATTACTTCGAAGGAAATTATTTTCTTCCTGCCCAAAATAATCCCGGGCACATATTCAATAGAAGATTATGGACGCTACGTGGTGGATTTAAAAGCCCTTGATAAAAAAGGAAAACCTCTTGAAGTGGAAAAAACAGGAACCAATTCATGGAAAATTAAAAATGCCACGAAGATTGTAAAAGTCAGCTATTGGATTGAAGATACATTCGATACCGAGAAAGGGGAGCCCAAAATTTTTGAACCTGCCGGAACAAACTTTGAGGCTGATAATATACTCCTGAACAACAGCGGCATTTTCGGATACTTCGATGGAATGAAAAACATTCCGTTCGTCTTCAACATTATCCGCGATAAGGATTTTTATGGCTCCACCGGACTCATAGCTCAACTAACGGGAGCATCCGTCACTAAAGTTGACAAAGAAAAAAATGTTAATGTCAACGTCAACAACCGGGTTGATACTTACCGAACAGAGAATTACGATCAATTAGTTGATTCCCCGATTATGTATGCCCGGCCTGATACAGCTATCATTAAAGTGGCCAACACCGAAGTGTTAATTGGATCGTACTCCCCGAATCAAAAAATAACAGCCAAAGAAATTGCCGCCAGTGTGCGCGAAGTGTTAATGGCACAAAAGGAATTTTTGGGTGGTCAATTGCCGGTTGAAAAATATGCTTTCATTTTTTACTGGACAGATAAGCCGGTGCAATCGTACGGAGCATTAGAGCATTCATATTCTTCTCTCTACCATATGCCCGAAGCAACCATTGAAAAAGTTGGCCCGCAGCTTCGCGATTTTGTGGCGCATGAATTCTTTCACATCGTTACTCCCCTCACCATTCATTCTGAAGAGATTCATGAATTTGATTTTAACGATCCCAAAATGTCGAAACACCTTTGGCTCTATGAAGGGGTGACGGAGTATTTTGCAGGCAGTGTTCAGGTAAAGTATAGCCTTATTTCGCAAGATGAGTACCTGGCTGATATTCGTCAAAAGATGCTGATTGCTGACCGATTCATTGATGACGTTCCTTTCACCGACATCAGCAAATTCACGTTAGAGAAATATTCCAACCAGTATTATAACGTGTATCAGAAAGGAACGCTCATTGGCCTTTGCCTCGATGTAAAACTCAGAAAACTTTCCAACGGAAAGTATGGCTTGCAAAACCTCATTTCCGACCTCTCCAAAAAATATGGAAAATCACAGCCTTTCAAAGACGATGAACTGTTTGATCAGATTACTGCCCTAACCTATCCGGAGATTGGAGAATTTTTTAATCGATATGTGAATGGGAGGGAGAAGCTGCCATTGGCGGAAGTATTTGAAAGCGTTGGAATTTCATATGCCCCTGAACTAACCACACATGAAATTAGCACGGGTCTGGAGACGAAGGCTATGAAAGTTATCCAGCGGGAGGGAAAGGCCATGTTTCAAATCGTTGACCCTTCGGCTTTGAATGAGCAAGGGAAGGCTTTGAACCTTCAAACGGGCGATATCATTCTTAAAATCAATGGCGACTTAATGCCAGCCATCGGCCCAGACACTCAGGCATTTTTTGAGAAGCAAAAAAGCAGCATGAAAGATGGCGGCACTTTAACTTTCACCGTGCTCCGACCTGATGCCAATAATGAATTAAAAGAAATGAGCCTGGTATCGGCAGTAAAAAAAGTAGAAAGAAAAAGAAAGCACAGCCTGGAAATCAATCCAAATGCAACGGAAGAGCAGGTGGCGTTAAGGGAGGCGTGGCTCAAATAACTACAGTCAACTGTCCACGGTCGACAGTCGACTGTTGACTGTTGACTCTTTATATTACCTTCTTTAGCAGGTGGCGTTAAGGGAGGCGTGGCTCAAATAACTGCAGTCAACTGTCCACGGTCGACAGTCGACTGTTGACTGTTGACTCTTTATATTACCTTCTTTCTGATCATCTTGGCATACGTGCGGCTGACGGGAAATGTTTTTCCGTTGTGCATTTTCACGATCATGCCTCCATTGAAATGTTTTTCAATTTCTCTCAGATGGTGGATATTGATGATGGTGGACCGGTGCACCCGGAAAAAAGTATCAGGGCTTAACAGTTCCTCCAATCGCCCGATACCCGAAGAACTTACGTATTGATCGGTTTTGGTGGTGATGACCGTATAATCGCCCGAAGCTTCCAAAAACAAAATGTCAATCACCATCAGGTTAAAAAGTTTTTCTGATTTCTGAACAAACAGGTGACTGTCATATGAAGATTTACGTTCGGGGCGGAGGCTCTCCATGAGTTCCTCCATGTTGTTTTGCTCAAGGCCTTTCCGTTTAAGGGCCCGGTTTATGGCCGTGCGAAAGCGTTCTTCATCTAACGGTTTAAGCAAATAGTCAACGGCATTTTTCTCAAACGCTCTGATGGCATGCTGGTCGTAAGCGGTGACGAAAATAACGTAGGGTTCATGGTCAATTTCTTCCAGCACATCAAAACCGTTCATGCCCGGCATTTGCACATCAAGGAAAAGGAGATCGGGTTTTAATTGGTTTATTTTTTCAACCGCTTCTGTTCCTTTGGCACATTCGCCAATCAAATCCAGTTCATCAAACCGATGAAGGTATTCGCGTATTAAATCGCGGGCCAATTTTTCATCATCAACAATCAGGCATGTGGTTTTCATAATAATTGTTTGGTTAGTAGAGACGGACAATTTGTCCGTCTCTACGCTTTTATTAATTCAATAATGATACACCTCTTCAACAACTTCGTCTTGTGTGGGCACCGGCAGGCTCTCTATCCAGAAACTTACCGAGTACCCCTGGTCGTTTTTACTTACCCTGAGTCTGGCGCCCGGGCCGTAATAACTCTTCAGTCGCATTTCTGTATTTGACATACCCACGCCACTGCCACCGCTGTCCATCACTTTTTTAGCTTTGGTGCCAAGGCCATCATCGCGCACTTCAAAAAAAACTTTTTGCCCCTCCTGTCTCACGGTCAGGAAAATGTTGCCACCATCTTCTTTTGGGGCAATACCATACTTCACCGAGTTTTCAATTAGTGGCTGCAGAATCATGGGGGGGATGCGCATGCTGAGGCAATTGGGATCGATGTTTTTATGGAACTGCAGGCGTTCACCAAAGCGCACTTGCTGAATCTTAATGTAATTTTCAATGAACTGCACTTCGTTATTCAATTCAACATTTTCGGTTTTGTGCGAATCAAGGGCATAGCGAAAAACATCGCCCAGTTGGGTTATCATTTTTCTGGCCTGATCCTTACTGGAGTGCATGAGCGTGCTGATGGAATTGAGTGTGTTAAAAAGAAAATGTGGGTTGATCTGCGATTTGAGCAGCGAGATTTGCATCTCTTTGTTTTTCAAAGCGAGTTCAGATTTCTCCTGGTTCTGCCGTTCTAATCCCTGGAAATATCGGATTACATAATAAACCCCAACGGTGATGATATATTGATCGTGAAACCGCAATGCTTCCCAACTTAATAGTCCGGTCATATAATCTTTCCAGTTTTCATAATAAATCAACCCATCGAGGTAATCGGTGAAATACCAGGAAAGCGTTCCCATCACATAAAAGAAAACAACAATACCACCCGCGTGCCCAGCCATTTGGTAATAAACATGAAAGCGCGACAACCAATGCGAGAAGAGAAAGATCAGGATGATCATCAGGCAGAGCGCCTCAAAAAGAAAGAACCCACCCCAAAGCACATAGGGGAACGGCCGGAAAAGCTTCCATTCGAAAAAAGCACTCAGCGCGAAGTTGAGCGCATACCAAAAGCATATCAGGAAATAAGCCTTCGTCCAGATTTTTGGGATATTTTCTACAACTTTCATCGGCATTTAGCAAGCTGGCAAGCCAAAGACTACTATTAAAGGAACCTAAAGTTAGCCATTTAACTTCAGAACGAGAGTGGCTATGCGGGGTTGGCGATGAGTCTGATTATAGAGGCGATTAACTGCTACTGCATTAGTTATTCGGTGAGCGCATGAACAATTATGGTGATCAGCCCCAGGATAAGAACCACCCGGTGTATGGTAAGTTTGGGGGTAATCACACCTGCGGTTGCTATGGCTACACCAAAATACCGGAACAAGTTTTCGGACGACCAAAAAACAGTTTCCTCCATCACGATGGCCACTACAGAATTGCTCAACAATATCATGGCAAAAAAAAGGCAAGTGGTTTTGTTATTACGGTAATAATAATGGTTGATATTATAGTACCCGCGCTTAAGTAATTCAAGAGGAAAAAGGATAGCACTGAAAAAATAATAAAGAGCGGGCACAATCAGCGACAAAAAGAAAAAAAGGATGTTTTTTGGAAGATAAGCCTCGCGGCCCCAGGTTCCCCACCACATGTCAAGCATGAGCAGAAACCCCACTACCGTCCAGGGAATATAATCATATCCGATATTCAATTTTTTGAAATGGGTAATGATAACGCCCCAGCCTTCCAGAAACCGCCAGGTAACAAACCCATAAATAAAAGT
>JAYUHI010000079.1:0-2458 GCA_043767095.1 Bacteroidota bacterium | reverse complement strand
TTATAGCCCATTGATTTTGCATACTCGCTCAATTTTTCTTTTAGTAACTGGCGTGCCCGATGTAGTCTGCTCCGAACCGTCCCAATGGGGATATCCAGAATTTTTGCCATCTCCTCATACTTGAAACCTTCGAGGTCACACAAAATAATAACTGTTCTAAAATCTACATCCAGGGCGTTCAAAGCATTTGAAATCTCATCACCGATCATGTCTTTCAGCGCATCCACACGAAGGTCAGGCGTAATTTGCCGATTGACATCTTCCGAATTGTAATAGGACTCTACTTCCTGATAGTCTACTTTGTTTGGCTCTTTGGTTTTCTTTCGATAATCGTTGATGAAACTGTTCTTCAAAATCCGGAACAACCAAGCTTTGGCGTTAGTTCCTTTCTGGAATGATTCTATGAAGCGAAAAGCCTTAAAGTAGGTGTCTTGAACCAAATCCTTTGCATCATCTCGGGCTAACGTAAGGCGATATCCAAAATTATACATAGCATGAATATGGGGTAGAAACTCCTGATCGAATATCTCCTGCTTCTCTATTTCTGAATAATGCTTGCGCGAGGCTCCCTCCATGGTTTCAAAAATAGCCAAAAGGCAGGAGGAAGAAAGAAATATTTAAATACGCCTGTAATTCTTGTACTCGCCCACGCGATAACCTAATAATTTGCTGACAATACGTTTCAGGGTCTCCCGAAAAGTCAACTTGTTTTTTGACAGGTCATGGTCAAATTTCCAGTTCAATCGCCGGATGCGGGCATCCATGATTGACGGATGTACTCCTTCAAACAACGCCAGAGAGTCGATATTACTGTAATCAAATTCCTCTTCCTTGGGTATATGCTGCTCGATCCACCGATCGTCATGATAAAGCTGGCTCATGGCTTCCTGCTTACGACGCATGGCACGTGGCTCGCGGACCCAGCCGTAGTGATAAATTTCAGCATCAATCAATTTGACACGAAGTTTCTCCTTATTTCCTTTTCGAAATCCCTGGGCATCACGGTAAGAATAAATGGTTTTGTTATTACGAATGACTCTTACTTCCCTACGGTACCATTTCCAGGAAGTGCCTACATAGTCATAAGATCCGTAAAAGTGCCGGTACCCAAACAGCAGCCCTTCGACCCTTTGGTCATCAAGATACCGATGCATGTAGTCCTTTATTCTTTCATGATACTTCTCATGCAACACTTCATCAGCCTGGATGTAAAAACACCAATCAGCGTCTGCAGGAATTGCCGCAAAAGCTTTATCCGTTTCCAAAGCGAGGACCCGACCTCCTGCTCTTTGCGTGTCATCCCAGGTCGTCTTGATAATTCTTATTTTCTGCGGATGAATGTTCTTAACAACCTCAAGTGTATCGTCCTCCGAATTGCCAACCGCGACAATCATCTCATCGCACAGTGGAAGAATGGAACGGATTGCCTCCACAACCGGATAATCCAGCTTGGTTGCATTCCTTATTATAGTAAAGCCGCAGACTTTCATTTTCTTTCCTTCAGCAAATCACTATAAATACCCGAATAAGTCTTAGCGGCTGATGACCACGTAAACTGCCTTGCATAATTTTTCCGTTTCTCCTCATCAACACTTGCTCCATCTAATCTTTTCTTGACCTGGGCAGCCATCTGCTGCGGATCAAAATTGTCCCAGTAGTACGCAAGTTCTCCTCCTATCTCCGGCAAGCTACCGTAGCGGCTGCAAAATACCGGTGTGCCCTTTTGAAAGGCTTCAATGATGGGTATGCCAAATCCTTCTGATACCGAAGGAAATAGCAAGGCTTTTCCATTTTCATAAAGCCAGCTTTTCTCCGAGTCCGTTATCTCACCGGGTACAATAACTTCATCCTGAAGTCCTTCTTCCTTTATCATATCAACAATAAAGTTTCCATAATCATGATTCGCGTCGCCAGCCAGCACCAAAGCATACTCAGGAAGTAACTTCATCATGGAAACAATTACATGCAGGTTTTTTCTCTTGAAAAATGTACCTATCGCAAACAGGAATTTCTTTCGAGGCGCCCAATCCGGTATCCTTGGAGGCTCCGCACCAAATGAAACGCCATTGGGTATAACTTGAATGCGCCTGCCCCCTATATTCAATTTTTCTTTTACGAGGCTGGCCGTAAATTCCGATACGACTGTAATCACTTCAGCCCGGTTAATCAACTCTTGCACTTTCATTAATTGAAGAGTTGCCTTCTCTTCACTTTCCTCATCTAGAAAATGCAGGCCATGAATTGTGAGCACAAATGCTGCTTTCCTGGGGATCCCGATATGGCGCGCGTTCTCGGTCGTCATATGCCACACCGCGCAGGGCCCATACAGGTAACGATGAATCCCCGCCGGGGCATGCCTTCGTAGCCAAGAAGCGCCCTCTATTTGAATTTCTTTTGGTACTAAATCCCGATACTTGGGATGGACGAGGGCAAACAGGTTGTAATCAAGCGGTGAGAG
>JAYUHI010000078.1:0-2461 GCA_043767095.1 Bacteroidota bacterium | reverse complement strand
TTCCTTTGTCATGCAAATCCTGGAAAAGGCCCATTATGTCGGATGAAGTTTTGGAATCTAAGTTACCGGTAGGTTCATCCGCTAAAATTATGGAGGGGCTGTTCACCAAAGCCCGGGCAATGGCCACGCGCTGACGCTGGCCTCCGGAAAGTTCATTGGGCTTATGGTGCCATCGGTCGTCCAGATTAACACTTTTTAAGGCGTCCATGGCTACTTCGTCACGATCACTTTTACTGTAGCCGGCATAAATAAGAGGCAGGGCAACGTTCTCGCGGGCAGTTGCCCTGGGCAAAAGATTAAAGGTTTGAAAAACAAATCCTATTTCTTTGTTCCTAACCTGTGCCAGTTCGTTCTCTGTCATTTCACTTACCATTTGGCCATTTAACACGTAGGTGCCATGCGTTGGACTATCCAAACACCCAACAATGTTCATCAGAGTAGATTTCCCCGAACCGGATGGGCCCATAAAAGCTACATACTCCCCCTTGTCTATCAGAATAGAAATATCCTGCAGGGCGTTAACAATGTTATCGCCCATTTTGTAAATTTTTGAAATGTGACTGGTTTCAATGATTCGGCCCATGTTGCTTTTTTAGGATTATGATGATTGGGAATGGGAATTCGATTTACTGATAACGATTTTATTTGGTCTAAGTTACATGAAATCAATTTGCCCCCGAAGATTAGGTTTTAGACTGAATAAACTTTAAACAATATTGAATCACACGTCCGTCCTTTAGAATTCGGGTATGCCCTAATCCCGAGGTCTTGTAAAGTGTGGCTTGCGGGTAAAGTTTGAGGAGCGCTTCAGGATGCCTTATGGAAACATCTTTGTCGTGGTCATCATGCACCAAAAGAAGATTGAGCGGTGTCTTCAAATGCTGGATAAAAAACTGGGCAGAGGACTCATCGAACGAACGGTTGAATTTCCGTATCATATAAGCCTTGAATTTTTCTGCAGTTGGCCACGTGCCATTCACTGCTTTCAGAAAAGTGGCAATGATTTCATCTCCAATCACAGGCGAACCAATATTGATTAGATTCTTAACGGGCAATCCCTGGGTGGCGCCCAGCAATGAAACTACTCCGCCAAAAGAATGGGCAATAATGGCCTGCGGCTCGCCCAAGGTTGTAAAGATTTGGCGTAACACTTCACCAAACTCCACAATGTTGGTGCGCTTCCCTTCCGATTTGCCGTGCGCAGGCCCATCGAAACTCACTACCCTGAACCCAGCCTCTAATAAAACCGGAAAAAACTTTCTGAATTGCGTTGCCCTGCCAGCCCACCCATGAACAAACAAAATAATAGGTGCTGTTGATTGCCCCCACGAATACCCTTTTACCAATTTACCATTCACGGTGAGTGAAAATCCATCCGATTTATTTATCCACTCCAACTCTTTTTCAGGGAAACCGTAGTTCAGCGGGGTGAAGAATAACTGCACGAAGAGCCGGGTGGCTAAAGGCTGGGCGAACTTCTCCAGTTTGGGAAACCACCACCGCACAACCCTCAGTAGCACCGGCACTTTAATTTTCTTGCTCATGCTTCAATGCAGTTGAAATACAATCAGTTAGCAAGTTAAAAGTGATCCTTTTTAAGGAAATAAACAGCCAAGATACAGGGAATAATCAAGGATTGAAGGGGTTCAATAATTTCATATTCCCTTAACATTCCATTCATAAACATTGCATTACCTTGCCTGTGAATATCGCGCTTTACCAAAAGCCTGCTTAAACCCAAACCACTCCCCTTATGTTTGATTTAGACGTGACTCACAGCATTTTGTTGGTTGTATTCATCCTGGCGGCCTGCACGTTCGAGTTTGTCAATGGATTTCATGATACGGCCAATGCTGTGGCTACAGTAATCTATACCAACACCTTAAAGCCTGTCTTTGCCGTGGTGTGGTCGGGGGTGTTTAATTTTCTTGGGGTGTTTGCCGGTGGCATTGCCGTGGCCATGGGTATTGTGAATTTATTGCCGGTTGAAGCCCTGGTGGATCAGAATATTGCGCACGGCTTATCCATGATTGGAGCCTTGTTGATCAGCGCCATTTTCTGGAACGTACTCACCTGGTATTATGGAATTCCCTGCTCCAGTTCGCACACTCTCATCTCCGCCATTTTGGGTGTGGGCATTGCTTATTATTTGCTTCCCGATGCGAGCCAGGATGGTGGTGTGAATTGGACCAAAGCCAAAGAAATTGGATTATCCTTGTTGCTCTCGCCCGCTGTAGGGTTTACCCTTACCATTATATTAATGCTGATTTTGAGGATGGCCACCCGGAAATCGAAAGACGGTGAAGAATTATTTAAGGAGCCCAAGAAGAATCATCCCCCGCCATTTTGGATACGGGGCATCTTAGCCCACATTGCAGCTTTTTGACACCGAACGAGAAATTTCAATTTTTTTTCGGCTAAAAATTCATCACTAGCCCGTACCCCCCTACGGGAGAATATT
>JAYUHI010000077.1:0-13894 GCA_043767095.1 Bacteroidota bacterium | reverse complement strand
GTGCGCTTCAAAAGGAAAATATTTTTAAGTATTATTTAGGAACCATCGGCCGCACCATTCTGCGCAAAGCCAACTGCTCGGTGCTGATGCTCACCAATCCATCGGTTGAGGGAATGCAACTGAATAACATTGTAACGCTGGCTGAAGATTCACCTTTTGTAGAGGATGCCATCTCCGCTTCCTGTTCACTGGCCCAGGCCGGAAATGCCAAATGGATTCACATTGTGCGTGAATTAAAACTGTTCGGCCTTACGCTCGCAGCCCTCGAGCAATCCACCGAAGCGGAATACGATCAGCAACGGCATCAGCTTATCAAAGAAGAAATTGATAAAGTAGAAACCATTCTTAACCGTGTGCCGCATTCCGATGTGAAAGTAAACATCAAAGTCATTTCGGGTAAATCCGGTTTTGAACTCGCCCGCTTTGCTGAAAAAAAACATGCCGACTTGCTGGTGGTGGGCGCACCCGAAAGACGTTTCCATTTCTTCGACCGGTTGTTTCGTCACGACCTGGAATATGTGTTTGCCGATCTGCCCTGCAACCTCTTAATTGTTCACGGACAAAAACATGAGAATTAGTCATACCGAAATCACGGCACTGCTCATTCAGCTTGGCATCATGTTGCTGGCCGGGCGGTTGTTTGCCGAACTGGCCAGGAAAGTGAAGCAGCCGGCTGTGGTTGGTGAAATAGTAGCGGGTATTATTCTGGGCCCAACAATGCTGGGTTATTTTCAGCCCGAACTGTTTGAGAAAATATTTCACCTCGGCCAGTCCTCTTTAGTGCTCGATGGCTTTGTGCAAGTTGCCGTAGTAATGCTTTTGTTCATTGCCGGGCTTGAAGTGGACTTGCACGTTGTTTGGCAGCAAGGAAGGCAAGCAGTTTACACCAGTTTCTTTGGGTTGGTGATCCCTTTTGGTTTTGGGTTTGCATTACCATATCTGTTGGATAATTATTTTATTGCCGGTGATGATCGCACGAGGTTAGCACAGGCGCTCTTCATGGGCATATCGATGGCGATTACCGCCTTGCCGGTTATTGTGCGCATACTCATGGATCTGAACATGTTCAAATCAAAGATGGGCATGCTGGTAATTTCTTCGGCCATGATCACCGACCTGGTGGGATGGCTGGTTTTATCCGTTGTGCTTACGATGCTTGGCCGCGCGAATGAGATGAGTTGGTTCAACACGTTGTGGTTAACGCTTGGCTTTACGTTATTAATGCTCACGGTTGGGCGAGGGTTAATTAACCGGGCGCTGCCGTGGGTGAATAAACACATGGCCTGGCCTGGAGGTTTGCTTTCCATTTCGCTTGCCCTTTGTTTTCTGGCTGCAGCCTTCACCGAATACATTGGCATCCACGCCATCTTTGGGGCATTCATTATTGGTGTGGCGTTGGGAGACTCAGAACATCTGCCGGAGCGCGCCAAAGAAATTGTGCACCAGTTCATCAACAACATTTTTGCCCCGCTATTTTTTGTAGCTATTGGATTGAAAGTAAACTTCATTGCCAATTTTGATTGGCTGTTAACGCTCATCATTATCGTCATCGCTTTCGCGGGAAAAATTATCGGCAGTGGTTTTGGAACCCGGCTGGGTGGATTTACCTGGCGAGAATCAATGGCTGTTGGCTTTGGAATGAATGCCCGTGGCGCCATTGAAATTGTGCTGGGATTGGTGGCGCTGGAATATGGCCTGATAAACGAAACCATTTTTGTTTCATTAGTGATTATGGCGCTCGTTACCAGCATGAGCAGCGGGCCGCTGATGAAATGGGTTTTGAAGGTGCAGGGAAAGTGAAGTTCTTATCCGACAAAAAAATCACTTAATTTGATAAAAGATTTTAAAAGATTTATCAAGAAAAAATGCAAACGGAACTATTTGGAATAGATTTTAAATTGAGACGGACATATCTGAATTGAAAAAATATGGCAGAAGTATTCAGCAGAAAAAAAGAGGTTCAAAGTTTTTTCGGAACGCTTGAACACAAAGGTGAAAGGAAGGCAATTAGTCCGTCAGCTGACGGATTCAATCCAAAAAACCCTGAATTGTTTTATCAACATAGGAATGGCGAGTTGTGGATGGGTGATAGTGTAGAATGGCTGAAAGGATTGGAAGAAGGTTCGGTAGATTTGATTTTCGCTGACCCGCCATACAACATAAAGAAAGCAGAATGGGATAGTTTTGAAAGTCATGAAAAATATATTCAGTGGAGTATGCTGTGGTTTGAGCAAGCTGCAAGGGTTTTGAAAAAAAATGGAACAATGTATGTATGCGGATTTTCAGAAACGGTTGCAGATTTTTCGCCAGAATGTTTTCGGTTTTTTAAAGGGATGCGGTGGATTATTTGGCATTACAAAAACAAAGCTAACTTAGGAAATGACTGGGGAAGGAGCCACGAAAGCATAATTCATTTACGGAAGTCAAAGGAATTTACTTTTAATATTGATTCAATTCGGATTCCGTACTCCGAACATACTTTAAAATATCCATCGCATCCGCAAGCAGAAACAAGTCAATATGGAAAAGGCAAATCAAGTGAACATATTTGGGAACCTAATCCGAAGGGGGCAAAGCCAAAGGATGTTTTGGACATTCCAGAGGACATGATTGAAATTCCGACAACTTGCAATGGAATGCACGAAAAAACTCCACATCCTACACAAAAACCTGAAGAGTTGTTACGCAAATTAATCTTAGTTTCATCAAATATTGGGGATTTGATTGTTGATCCCTTTAGCGGATCGGGTACAACAGTTGTGTGCGCTGAACAGTTGCAACGTAAATGGAAGAGCTGTGATTTGTCACCTGAATATTTGGGTTGGGCTGCTGACCGTTTGGAATTGGTTGAGGGATGGAGCATTGATAAGTGGGTAAAATACGACTTTGAAAACTTGAAACGCAGAAATTCTATCCGATGAAACTGAAACAGATAGTTGCCCTTGCAATAGATAAAGATAATTTCAAGGACTTGCAAGGATATGTTGGGTTCTGCAAGATTTATCTGGATTACATTGTTGAAAATTTGCAGGCGGTAATCGTATCTCAAAATGAAAATCATTATCAGTTTTATCAGTATGATAAATCGGGAAACTTTCAAATCACAAGACCGATAAATTCTAACTTGATGTTTGATGCACAGGGTTTTGCGAAATCGGGAAAAGAGTTTTTGAAAATTTTGAAGAGTGTAAAAGATGTTGGAGCGAAAGATGTGGAAGTACGAAAGGTATTGAATAATGCTACTTATACTATTCAACAATCTATTGGTGCTGCTTTGGATGGATTGAAAGCAGGTAAGAGTAATACGGCACGAAAATTAAATGGTGATTTGTTTGAACATTTTATACGCCTGATTCTACGTGCAGCCGGAGTGGATGCAATTTCGGGAGTGGTGCAAGTCCCGGTTATCGTGAAGCGGCAGGAACAATTTACGATGGGTTATCAACACGATTTAATTGTAAAACATGATGGAAAAATAAAAGTAATTGGTTCAATAAAGACATCAAGCAAGGATAGAATTGATAAGATTTTTATCGATAAATTTTTATACAGTCGTTTGACAGATACGGTCGTTCCGCACATTGCAATATTTCTGAATGATGTTCAAAGAAAAAATACTGCGAAGAAAAATAAGTATGGCATCAGCGCAACTTTTCTACCTGGTCATTTCAAGGGTTACACAGTTAAGTTAAATCCGCTGGATGGAGTTTACTATTGTGATATTCGTCCGAACATGAGAGTGGAAGCGATTTTGAAGGACCAAATCAAAACTTTTGACCACCTTCTTTGTGAGGACATCTGGAAGTTTGTTTAGAAGTAACTGTTCAAGAGGAAATTTGAGCGTTGGACAAAATAAATAAGTACGCTTCAACAATAATGATGGTTAGCAATGAATAGCAGATGATGCATTATGGGAATTACCAATGAAGTTTGGGGCAACGTCATTGAAACCGCTGCGCAGTTCGTCAACAGCACGGCCTCGCATATTTTCTTAACCGGAAAGGCCGGAACCGGGAAAACCACTTTCTTAAAAAACTTAGCAACCCGAACACATAAAAATTTTATTGTGGTTGCACCTACAGGCATTGCTGCACTGAACGCGGGCGGGGTCACCATTCATTCTCAGTTCTTGTTTCCGATGGGTATGTTCATTCCCGACCGAACCATCCCCACCAATTTGAACGGCTCCGAAAATTTTTATACCAGCGATGTGCTGGCCAGAAAACATCCGCTCAACAGTCAGCGCAAGCAGGTGCTTCGGTCTATTGACTTGTTGGTGATTGATGAAGTGAGTATGCTGCGCGCGGATTTGCTTGACGCGATTGACTACCGGATGAAAGCGGCACGCGGTAACTTCTACCAGAGTTTTGGTGGCGCTCAATTGTTGCTTATTGGCGATTTATTTCAACTGCCTCCCGTTATCAAGCGCGAAGAAGAGAATTTAGTGAGCCGGTATTACCCAACGGCCTGGTTCTTTGAAGCGAAGAGTCTTCAGCGTGACCGGTTGGTCTATATTGAGCTGGATAAAATATTCCGTCAGAAGGACGATCACTTTATTGCCTTGCTGAATAATCTGCGGAACAACTGCCCCACAAGGGAAGACATTGAGACACTCAATACATTTTATAAATCAAACGAAGAGATTAAGGAAATCAGGGAGGTGATTACCCTCACCACACACAACTTCAAAGCCGATGAATTGAACCAACGATCTCTCGCCTCGTTGGCAACTCCCGCGCATGTTTTCGAAGCGACAATTGAAGGAGATTTTCCTGAGAGCATGTTTCCGGTGCTGGAAAAACTGACACTCAAGGCAGATGCGCAAATTATGTTTGTGAAAAATGATAACGACTCCAAAATGTATTTCAATGGAAAGATTGCCACCGTAACCAAAATTGCGAATGGTGAAATTGAAGTTGACATGGCGGAAACGCATGTGAAGTATGTCTTGAAAAAAGAAATGTGGGAAAACAAAAAATACATTGTGGATGCGGAGAAGCAGGATCTGAATTCTAAAGTGGTGGGCACGTTTGAACAATATCCGGTGAAGCTGGCCTGGGCTATAACGGTGCACAAAAGCCAGGGACTTACGTTCGATAAAGCTATCATTGATGTAGGCCAGGCGTTTGCCGATGGGCAAGTGTATGTAGCGCTTTCGCGATTGCGCACTCTGGAAGGATTGGTACTTCGCACACGCATCCATCCCAATGTCATCAGTACGGACGATAAAATTGTATCGTACACGCAGGCCAATCATCAGCCCGACCAACTGATCCCGCTGATGAAAGAGAAGCAACTGATTTTTATCCAGCAACTGATGACGAAGACTTTTGATTTCACTTCCATCACGAAAGAAATCGGCTACATCAAAAAGAATAATGAATCAGAATTCTTAACCGAAGGTATGAAGCCGGTATTAGTGCAAATAGACGAATCATTGGCCAGCCAGGAAGACAATACCGGAAAGTTCAAAGCTCAATTGATGAACCTGCTCCATGCCGGCAACCACGCGCTGTTGCTGGAGCGGATCAGCAAAGGCGCTGATTATTATAAAAGCTTTTTGTTCGCACAATTGAAGCAACTGTTGCTTCACATAAAAGAAGTTGAGCAAAGGAAACGGGTGAAAACGTACCTGAACCATTTGACTGACCTGGATCAAATGCTTTCGAAAAAGCTGGAAGAGTTAGCGAAGGCAACCTTTCTAACCGAGGCTATAATCAATCAAACCAACAACTACAATTTTTCACACTTGCTGAATAGCCTGGACGAGGAGCGGCAAAACCTGTTGAAGGAAGTGCGTAAGTATGCCGGGGAGAATTTCAAGAGTACGCCTGACAACAAGAAACGAAAAGAACGCAAACCCAGAAAGAACATAGGTGATGACCGCAGCACCTACGATATCACGCTCGACCTGCTGAAAAGCGGATTGGATATTGAATACATTGCCAAAGCGAGAGAACTGGCAGTTGGAACAATTGAAAGTCATCTGGCCAAAGCAGTTGGCCAGGGACGCATTAGTATTTCTACATTTATGAATGAGGCGGAAGTAATTGAAATCAGCAAGGCCATTTCAGTATTGCCGGAAGGATTTACATCCAAAGAACTCTTTGAGAAACTGAATGGAAAGTATGGGTATGGAAAATTAAGGGCGGTGATGGTGAACCTCACCCCCGGCCCCTCTCATCCCGATACTTCGGGAGGAGAGGGGTGACTTGATCATTACTCTTTATCAGGAAGTTGGAATCAATTAGCAAATGAGACTGACGATTAATTTAATATTAGCGACAACATTGTTGACTCTGTTGAGTCCTGTCAACGGACAGGGGATAAGGACTATCAAGGGAATAGTAGTCGACAAAGGAGGTGACCCGCTAGTTGGATGCAACGTGATGATTAAAGGAACTTTGACGGGGACAGTGACGGATGTTTGTGGGGAGTTCTCCATTCCAATTGGAAAAGAAGACTTAACGATAGTTTTTCATAGCATGTCTTATGACGACTTAAGAACTTTTGAAACCAAACTGAGGGTAAAAGAAATTACTGACGAAAGTATTGTGTTTCAACTAGGAAAAGGAAAAATGAGAAACAAGAATTGCAAAAAAACAATTGACAAGAATTTGAAGAAATATAGAATTTACTAATACATAATACCCCTTGACCTCTCTCCAATCCCGATACTTCAGGAGCAGAGGGGCCGGGGGTGAGGTCACGCAATCGCCTCACCCAAAAAATCATTAAACGGCTTCATCGCCTTGAGCGAGGAGGCCACCTCCTTCATAAAATTCTTGCTGAGCACCTCCGTGTCTTTGAATTTATGCGTCACAATAAAACTCCGCATTTTAATCCATTCAATGTAGGGGTGATCGGGCGCAAATCCTTTCGGGGCCTTTTTCAGTTGGTCGAAAACGTCAAACCCTGAATAGTATTTCTTAAACAATTTCTGTTTGAATATCCCTTCCAGCGTCTTGCCGTTGTAATCTATTTCCTGTCGCACTTTGGCAATATGTTCGGGTGCCGGCATGTAGAGGCCACCCGCTACAAAACTTTTATGGCCTGGTTCAATGTGCAGGTAGTAGCCGGGGCGGTTCATCAGCTTTCCCCCTGATGAAAACGTAGCGCCCATGTTGGTCTTGTACGGGCTCTTGTCTTTGCTGAAACGCACATCGCGATAAATTCGGAAGGAGAGTTTCTTCGGGTCAAGGCCTTTGAGTGCGGGGTCGAACTTAATGATGTCTTGCAGCATCCTGGCAACAAAATTTTCGAAATGCGCTTTGGTCTGTAAATATTCGCCTTTGTTCTTTTCGAACCAATCGCGGTTGTTGTTTTTGGCGAGTGACTTCAGGAATTTGAAGATGTGCGGGAAGTTCATAAGCTTGAGATTTTTGATACGAACGAAATTACAAATAATCCACAACGGTTTCCAACCCAATTCCCCTCGATGCCTTCACCAGGATGGTGGAATTTTCAATTCGATTTGTTTTTAGGTAATCAATCAAAGAATCTTTCTTTTCAAAATGAATGGCTTGTGGATATTCTACTTTCGCCCACCGCATGAGCGATCCGCAAAGCAACACTTGTTTGAATTGGCAATCGCGAAGCAGCTTTCCAATCGCCCGGTGTTCATTTTCACTTTCTTCACCCAACTCAAACATATCGCCCAGGATAGCCGCCTTGTTTTCGGAATTCATGGATGCCAGGTTTTTGATGGCGGCTTCCATAGAACTTGGATTGGCATTGTAGGCATCGAGAATGATGGTGTTGCTTCCTTTTTTTATTATCTGCGACCGCATGTTGGCCGGTGTGTATCCGGCAACAGCCACATGGGCATCAGCTTCAGGCACGCCAAAATATTTTCCAATGCACAGCGCCACGGCTACATTTTCAAAATTGTAACCACCGGTTAGATGAGTGGTGATGGTCTTCCCGTTTTCAGATTGGAAAGTGAGGAATGGATTGGATGCTAAAAACTTCACGTGAAGGTAATCTCCGAGTGATGGATATAAAACAGGCGATTGAAACCGTTTGGCCATGTTGGCCAGTATTTCGTTTTGAGAATTGATAAAGACAGTTCCGTTGGTTGAAATCAAGTGTTGAAACAACTCCGACTTGCCGCGGATAATATTTTCAAATCCTCCAAAGGTTCCAATGTGCGCCTTCCCTATATTCGTAATGAATCCGTGGGTGGGATTGGCCATCGAACAGAGCAGTGCAATTTCACCAACATGATTGGCGCCCATTTCAATGACCGCTATTTCAATGGAGTCATCGATCGATAGAATGGAAAGGGGCACACCGATGTGGTTATTCAGGTTGCCCGTGGTGGCGAAGGTTTTAAATTTTTTAGACAGCACGGCACTCAGCAACTCTTTGGTGGTGGTCTTCCCATTCGAGCCGGTGAGACCAATCACCGGAATTTTCAACTTGGCCCGGTGATGCGATGCTAATTGCTGAAGCGCTTCGAGTACATCTGCAACTAAAAATGTTTTCCCAGGTCTTTCAAATTTCGGATTATCAATAACAGCCAGCGATGCTCCTTTACTGAGTGCCTCATCCGCGAAAGCGTTGGCATCGAAATTCGGACCTTTCAGTGCAAAGAAAATGGAGCTGGGGTCTATTTTACGAGTATCGGTGGAGACTCTTCGCGATTGAAGAAAGACCTGGTAGAGTTTTTCGATTTCCATTTCAGGTTCAAGATAAGCAGGTGTCAGACACTTTAAAAGTGTCTGACACCTTGTGATAAGTTTCGGAAAGATGATTGGATTGTTTTAATTTTCGGAACGAAATTTCAAACCATGAAACCCAGTCTCCTGATTTGTTTAATTGCTTTGCTCGGTAGTGCTGCTATCGCTCAAAATCAAACTGGTAAGGCATCTTTCTATGCCGATAAGTTTGAAGGGCGACCAACGGCCAGTGGCGAAAAATATAAACACTCAAAATTGACAGCTGCACATAAAACACTTCCCTTCGGCACGAAAGTGCGTGTAACGAACACCAGCAATCAAAAGACGGTGGATGTTACCATCAACGACCGTGGCCCCTATGTGGATGGCCGGATTATCGACTTGTCTAAGTCGGCAGCCGAAAAACTGGATTTCATTCAGCAAGGCTTGACCGAGGTTTCCCTTGAAGTGATTGATGCCGGTGACGGAAAGGGCGGGGGCCAAGTGCAACTAATCAACAACGTGGCCGTGGATGAAAAAGAATTTTATGAGTTTGAAATTGAAAGATTGAAACCTACCGGTTTCGGAATTCAAATCGGCACCTACCAGGAGTTGGTTAACCTGATGCGCATTGCCGATAATTTGAAATCGTCTTACCAGAAAAAAGTTTCCGTGCAGGTGAAGATTGTGAATGGGGTGAAATATTATGGGATAATCCTGGGCCAGTTTTCTACCCGCGATAAAGCAGATGCGTTCAAAGAAAAAGTAAAGAAGAAATTTCCTGATTCGTTTGTAGTGGAGTTTGGGAAGTTGTAGTTAGAGTGCTACGCTTCAAAAACCATCATCTCACTTTCAGAGTGGCCAACAGGAACCGTTAATTTCCCTTCCTTCATCCCCTCTATATGAAACAGAATGCCTTCGTAAATATTTTTTTCCACGATCGCCCGTGTCTTTCCAGTGGCAATCACACCTGGCAAGTCAGGGGCATAGGCTGAAAAACCAGTCTTGGTTTTTTCATATAGAACAAGATACTTTCTCATACTTTACTGATTGCGGATTACTCAAAGTTATTGAGTCTGATACAGAGTTTTGAAAATAGACACTGAAGATTGAAGACTACCCCTACTCCTTCTTCTCCTTCGAAGAAGCTTTTGGCTTTCTTATTTTAATATTTAACACTTCTGCTTTAGGTTCATAGTCGGCAATGATGGTACCGCCTTCTTCTACTTCGCCTTTCAGAATTTCTTCGGCCACCGGGTCTTCTAAATATTTTTGGATAGCCCGGTTCAATGGCCTCGCCCCAAATTGATGGTCGTATCCTTTTTCACTTAGAAAATCTTTTGCTTTATCGGTCAGCTCTACCTGGTAACCCAGTGTATTAATCCGTCCGAATACTTTTCCTAAGGTTATATCAATAATTTTATGGATATGCTCTCTTTGAAGCGAGTTGAAAATAATGACATCATCAATGCGGTTGAGGAATTCCGGAGAGAAGGCCCTCTTCAAAGCCGTTTGAATGGTTGACTTCATGGTTTCCTCTGATGTGTCTGCCTTGGATTTAGTGGCGAAGCCGATGCCTGCACCAAAATCTTTCAGGTCGCGCACACCAATGTTGGAAGTCATGATGATGATGGTGTTCCTGAAATCAACCCTCCGGCCTAAACCATCGGTTAAAATACCATCATCCAAAACCTGAAGTAAAATATTGAAAACATCGGGATGGGCTTTTTCAATTTCATCGAGCAACACCAGGCTGAATGGCTTACGCCTTACCTTCTCCGTCAGTTGTCCGCCCTCTTCGTAGCCCACATAGCCGGGAGGGGCGCCCACCAACCGCGACACGGAGAATTTCTCCATGTACTCACTCATGTCTATTCTAATGCAAGCGTCCTCCTTGTCAAAAAGATAAGTGGCCAGCACTTTCGCCAATTCTGTTTTACCAACCCCCGTTGGGCCAAGAAAAATAAAAGACCCTATTGGTTTTCTAGGATCCTTCAACCCCACGCGTGTGCGCTGAATAGCTTTGGTGAGTTTAAGTATGGCTTCATTTTGACCGATTATTTTTCCAGATAACTCACCGGTCATGCCGAGCAGTTTATTGCTTTCTTTTTGGGCAATGCGATTGGTGGGTATGCCCGTCATCATAGCAATCACATCGGCCACGTTGTCTTCGGTAACCGTATATTTTTCGGTGCGGGTTTTTTCTTCCCACCGGGCTTTGGCAAGTTCTAACTGCTCAATCAGTTTCTTTTCTTTATCGCGAAGTTGGGCGGCCTCTTCATATTTCTGGCTTTTCACAACCCGGTTCTTTTCTTTCTTCACATCCTCAATGGCCTCTTCATATTTCACAATGTCTTCAGGAACATGAATGTTATTGATGTGAACGCGAGCCCCCGACTCATCCAAAACATCAATTGCTTTATCGGGAAGGAACCGGTCGCTGATGTAGCGGTCCGATAATTTTACGCAGGCATCAATTGCTTCCTTGGTATAAATAACGTGATGATGTTCTTCGTATTTTTCTTTGATGTTAGCGAGTATCTGAATGGTTTCCTCCACACTGGTGGAATCAACCATCACCATCTGAAATCTGCGGGCCAAGGCTCCGTCCTTTTCAATGTATTGACGATACTCATCTAACGTAGTCGCCCCGATACATTGAATTTCTCCACGGGCTAAAGCAGGCTTGAACATGTTTGAGGCGTCAAGCGAACCCGATGCTCCACCGGCACCGACAATAGTGTGCAACTCATCAATGAATAAAATAACATCGGCCGATTTTTCCAGTTCATTCATCACCGCTTTCATTCGCTCTTCAAACTGGCCTCGGTATTTTGTCCCCGCAACCAATGACGCTAAGTCGAGCGTAACCACCCGCTTGCCAAACAAAACTCTTGACACCTTCTTTTGAATGATTCGCAAAGCCAACCCCTCGGCTATGGCCGTTTTGCCAACACCAGGTTCACCAATTAAAATGGGATTGTTTTTCTTTCTGCGGCTCAGAATCTGTGCCACGCGTTCAATTTCTTTTTCCCGACCAACAATCGGATCAAGTTTGCCATCTTCAGCCAGGCGCGTTAAGTCTCTTCCAAAATTATCAAGCACCGGTGTGCGCGATTTTTCTGCGCCCCTTTTCTCTTGCTTGGCCGCCCCGGTGCCTCCTTGTCCTGCTGCGCCAAACATTTTACCGGCATCATCATCGGGGTCGTCTGTGTCTGATGCAGCCATGGGTTTTTCATGTTGATACTCCAGCATTTCTTTTACAACATCGTAAGCTACATCATACCGGTTCAAAAGTTGAGTGGCCAGATTATCCGGATCGCGAAGAATAGATAAAAGCAAATGTTCGGTGCCAATCAACTGCGCTTTGAAAACTTTTGCCTCCAGGTAGGTAATCTTCAAAACTTTTTCTGATGCTCTTGTCAAAGGAATATTCGTGAGGTTTTTTACTTCGTGGCTGGCAGTGCCTTTTGAGATTTTTTCAACCTCTCCACGAATTTGTTCAAGTGGAACCCCTAATTTTTTGAGTACGCCCACGGCCACGCCCTCGCCTTCGCGGATAATGCCCAGGAGCAAATGCTCCGTTCCGATATAATCATGACCCAACCGAAGTGCTTCTTCGCGGCTGAGGGAGATTACTTCTTTAACGCGGTTAGAAAATTTGGCTTCCATAGCGGGGGCTCCGTTGATCAATGTAAATGTAAATGTTTCATCATGATAAATCAAAGAATGATTTTTTGAGGGTGGTTTTCATGCCGTTCTAACATTCCCGTAATTCGAATGGTTCATCGATGCAGCGCTGAGAATGCCCCCAGCCTCAGGCCCCTTGCAAAAAATCAAATCGGCAATGCTTAGGTTTTCAACGAATGCGTTGCCAAATACTTGTGTGTAGGCAACTGGATTGTAAAAATTTCTCGTGTTGTATGGTTTCTTTGATAAAAGCACGTTTCGCATATCAACAAATTGTTCCGAACTAGTTTGATATGACTTAGTGGCCGCCAGTTTCTTTGGCCATCGAAGCCACTTGAGACATAATGTCAACAGGGCCATATTCAAGTCGACTAAATGCAAATGGTTTTGGAAAAGTACTTTATTCAAATCACCGGCATAGTGTTCATAAAATGGTGAGTTGCGGTAAGCTGATTCAATCGTTCGCCACTGGTTATTTTTCCATTGTTGGGTTTGATCAATTTTAACATCCTTGATTAAGGTGCGGTTTCCTTTGGAAGTTAAAGGCACCGTAAGTTTTTCTATTCCGTTGGCTGTATTGATGAAGGTGTGGTTGCGGTACGACTGTTTAACGAAATGCTCGAAGTGTTCCACCTGAACTTCATCTGTGTTCGCGATAACGCAAAAAAATTCCAACGATGGTAAAAACTGTGTCTCAATGAGAACATTCATCACGTCAAGGAATTTAAACGTATTGATCAAAGTCGCCTGCACCTTGACGAATGATAACAGGCACACCTGAAATAAAATCAACAACCGTGGAGGGCACAACCCCGCCCAGGCCTCCATCAATCACCAGGTCAACCCGATTATGAAACGATTTGAAAATTTCTTCGGGATCGGTCAGGTATTCTTCCAGCCCTGTACTTTTTAAAGAAGCGCTGATGAGCGGATGCTCCAATTGTTTTACAATGGCTATTGGTATGGTATGATTGGGTACGCGTATGCCCACCGTTTTCTTTTCAGCCCCGAGTATTTTGGGAACATTTGAGGTTGCCTCAAAAATATACGTGAAGGGCCCGGGCAAGGATTTTTTCAGGATTTTGAAAACAGGCGTTTCCACCCGCTTCACATAATCGGCAATGTTGCTTAAGTCGCTGCAAATGAATGAGAGCGTTAACCGGTTGGGTTTGATCTGAAGAAAGTGACAAAGTTTTTCAACGGCCTTCCGGCTAGTCAGTTTGCAACCCACACCGTAAACCGTATCGGTCGGGTAAATGATAATCCCATCACGATTCAAAACCTCAACGGCCCTCTTGATTTTTCGGGGTTCAGGATTTTGAGGATGGATGGAAAGAAACTCAGCCACGAGGTTGTTGGTTATTAGTTGTCCGTTTCTGCAGTTGACGATTACAATGTACATGAAATTCTTACTTTTTGGGACTCGTTCTTTTTATCACATTCACCCGGTCGAGTAGGCAAGGGCATTTCAGCCCAAGCCCCTCACAGAACCGTGCTTGAGACTCTCACCTCACACGGCTCTTCTAACCCGCTTCTTACTTTTA
>JAYUHI010000076.1:0-2465 GCA_043767095.1 Bacteroidota bacterium | reverse complement strand
TTAGTTTTGGAGATGGTCAATCGGTCGCGGTAGTCCCAACACTCGGTCCTAATCTTGCTCCCGGTATTGGGGTGGCCACCTTTGCAGTCACGCACACTTACGCCACGATTTCCAACTTTAAGATCAACTATTTCACGGGCGACCGTAATTCAGCAATTCTTAACATGTTTGAACCCTGGGATGCAAAGTTTGATGTTTATGTGCTGATCACCGCAGCGTCCATCCAAAATTGCAATCGATATATCACCCTATCCATACTTCCATTCGATAAGGCTTGCTCAGGGGTTACTTTCACTCATAATTCTGGCGCTTCTGATCCCGATTTTGATAGCATTTCTTACGAAATGACTATTCCGTTTAAAGACGCAACATTGCCGGTTGACGGATATGTCAGCCCCGTGGCTGCTGTGTTTTACACCAACTTCAATCAGGGCAATGAAGCGAAAAATGGCCCACCAAGTTTAGTTATTGATGGTTTATCTGGGACAATCACCTGGAATGCCCCCGGGCGTGTTGGCGAATACAACATTGCATTCAAAATTTTAGAGTGGAGAAGAAACGCATCAACAGGCTTGCCCGAACTGATGAGCACCACCATTCGCGACATGCAGATAACCGTTGAGGCCTGTCCGAATAAAAGACCGGATATTATCATCCCCGAAGATTTGTGTGTGGTGGCCGGCACCATTATCGATAAAAAGATAATTGGGGTCGATCCGGATAATGACAACGTGAAAATCGAATTCGTATCCGATGCGTTCACGGTTTCTTTCCAGCCGCCAACCCTTACGCCATCGCTTGTTGAATTTCGCCCATCAAACCCTGCCGATACCGTACAATTCCATTGGCAAACCGATTGCCTCCACGTTCGCGAGCAGGCCTATCAAATCGTAATTAAAATTACCGACTCTCCTCACTCTGGAACCACCCTTGTCACTTTTAAAACCTGGAAAATAAAAATCATTGCGCCCATGCCAGTCTGGAAAAATGTTTCCCTGGATTTGGTTAACAGAAAAGCAATTTTGAAGTGGGAGCCGTATTCGTGCTCCAATGCGCAGTTCATCCAGGTTTGGAGAAAGGTTGGCCACTATACTTACAACCCGGGGCAGTGCGATGCCGGCCTTCCTAAATATTTAGGTTATGAATTAATTGGCGAAGTGAATTCTGCTGATACAATTTTCACCGACAACAACAGCACAATGGGTTTGGTGGATGGGGCTTTGTATTGCTATAGGCTGGTTGCCGCCTTCGTACTGCCGGCAGGAGGGAAGAGTTATGTCACCATTGAGCAGTGTGTTGGTCCAATCTTAACCGATGCTCCAGTAATCACCCATGTTTCTGTTGAAAGCACAGACACAGACCTTGGCGCTATTCGTGTCAGTTGGCGCTCTCCTTTTGATATTGATGATGTGCTTTTTCCCAAGCCCTATCAATATCATGTTTACCGCGGAGATGGATTTTCTGCTGAGGCTGGATTATTGAAAGTAGGTGAGGTGATGGATACAACTTTTCTGAACACCAACCTGAACACATCCGACAGTGTGTACAACTATCGCATCGTGATTTATTCCAAACCTGATGGCTACCCAAATTTCATTGCCGTGGACACTTCATTCGCGGCTTCATCAGTAAGACTGAATGCTGCATCCGGTGAAGGAAAAATTGAGTTGACCTGGATGACCACCGTTCCCTGGTCTAACACCATTGAAGGTTCGCCCTTTCATTATGTTTACCGCGGATCGAAAGACGAAACCCAATTAACATTTCTGGCTAAAGCCGATGTTACCGAAAACGGATTTGTGTTCGCGGATGAAACCGTTGATCCGAAGGAATATTACTGTTACACCGTGATGACGCGCGGCACGTACGGAAATCCGCTGGTCGATACGCTTCGAAATTTTTCACAACGGGTTTGCCTATATCCCAAGAACGACCTGCTGCCATGCCAACCGATTTTGACAGTGGCCACAACCAATTGCGATGATTTTTTACAAGCAGCGGATTGCCAGGTTGAATTCAAAAACAATTTGACATGGGCTATCCCGGATCAATCGGGCTGCCGGATAGATATTGTGGGTTATAAAGTTTATGCAGCATCCACAATCAAAGGAGAATTTGTTTTAATTCAGGAAGCCTTTACTGAAACTAATTTTGTTGAATTCGGACTGACCTCCTTTGCCCGGTGTTATAAAATCACTTCCGTAGATATGCAAGGGCTGGAAAGTGAAGCCAGTGAAATAGCCTGCAACGACAATTGCCCATATTTTGATTTGCCCAATGTGTTTACACCAGGAAACATGGATGGCTGCAACGATACCTTCCGCGCCTTTAACTCCTTTGGAATTGAAGACCAGCCGTGCCTGACTGCACCTAAATCATTGTGTTTACAATTTGTCAACGCAGTTCAATTTAAAGTGTACGACCGGTGGGGAAAAGAAGTTTATTCCTCCAGCACGGCCAATGGG
>JAYUHI010000075.1:0-5831 GCA_043767095.1 Bacteroidota bacterium | reverse complement strand
GAGGCCGCCCCCGGAGGGTCAAGGTACTTGCGTACCTTCCTCCATCTTCAATACAGCATGACTTCAGTTCCGTCTGAACTTCCGTCTTCAAGGCACACGGTGCATAACAAATTGTCGCGACAACCCTGACAGGGTTCTGAAAACCCTATCAGGGTTTGATGAAATGACAGTAATCCTAAGGGAATGATAAGTAATAGTATGGATGGTGCGTCAATTTGTTATGCACCTGTTATGCACCTGTTATGCACCCTTTGAACTTAATTGTCAATTTCTCAAATTGTATATTGCACCATGTTTTCAAATTCAATCCTGGAAGCGATTTCTAAATTCTTCAAGCTCGATAGCCTTAAAGAAAACCTCACCGGCTACGTGGAGGCGCGGGTTGAACTGTTGAAGTTAGAAGTGCGCGAAGATGTGGCCAAAGTTATTACGCGCGCCCTCGTTCTGGGCGTAATCTTTTTTCTGGCATTTCTGTTTATTATTTTCTTCAGCCTCGGCATGGCGCATTTTCTCAATCGTTATTTCGGGGAAAATTTTATTGGATTCTGGATTGTTGCCGGATTTTACCTGATCTTGTTTGCTGTTTCATTGGCCTTCAAAAAACAATTGTTTCAGAACCTGGAGCGGCTTTTTAAAGATCGCCTCAAACACAAGGAATAACCTATGGAAATTTTAGAAACCCAAGACCCCGAAAAAAAGCGCCTGATGGATGAGGCTAAAAATCATAAGGACAACCTAGTGGATGATGTCCGATTCGTGTCGGAACGCACAGAAAAAATTATTGTCAATGCGCTGGTTATTGGTGGGGCGTTGGCGCTCACGTATCTGCTCGTTAGTCAATTTTCAGGAACTAAATCGAAAAAGAAAAAAACTAAAGCTATCAAACTGGTTACTCAAACGCCCAGCGAGAGCGGGCCTGCGGAAGGAGAGGAAGAAGAAAGTGATAGCAACTCACTGCTGGCGCAGATCGGGACTAAAATTGCTAATGAGGCTACCCTGTTCTTACTCAATCTCGCGAAGGAAAAACTCAACGAGTATTTGCAATCCGGAAAAGAAGCACCGAATGAAAATCATTGATATTCTTACTGAGCGTCACCGGCTCGGCAAAAAATCAATTGCCGTACTGATCGATCCAGACAAGGTGGAAGACACGGCACGCCTCACCCACCTGATCAACTTAGGCACCGAAAATTGCATCGACTTCTTTTTAGTGGGCGGCAGTTTGATCACCACGTCCAACCTGGCAGATGTTATTGCTGTCATCAAAGAAAATGTGAGCAGCGTGCCGGTCATATTATTTCCTGGCAACTCACTCCAGATTGATCCTTCTGCCGATGCCATACTTTTTCTTTCGTTAATTTCAGGAAGAAACCCCGACTTACTCATCGGCCAGCACGTTCAGGCGGCACCTATTTTAAAAAATTACCGGATGGAAGTATTGCCTACGGGTTACATGCTCATCAATTCCGGCAAGTTGTCGTCTGCGGCATATATCAGCAATACTACGCCCATTCCAGAAGACAAATATTCCGTTGCCGCATGCACAGCCATGGCCGGTGAAATGTTGGGCATGAAGTTGATTTACCTCGATGGTGGCAGTGGGGCGGAAAAAGAAATCAGTCAACGTATGATTAACAGTGTAAGAAAAGTAATTGACGTTCCTCTGATTGTTGGCGGTGGAATCAACACACCAGAGAAAGCACAACTCGCCCTGGAGGCCGGTGCCGATATGATTGTGATTGGCAACGTACTTGAAAAAGATCCGGAACTGCTCACTGAAATTTCTGACCGGGTGTATGACTGGAACCTGAACGTGGAGGCAGGCCGGTAGATTGGCAGTTGAAAAAACTAATCGCCAGAGTTTTGCGAATCTTATGTTTGCTCCTCTTCTCTTCTACATCTTTATCTACCCGGTAACGCGGTTGCCCTTTAGGGTAATTTATGCGTTGTCTGATTTTTTATACTACATTATTTTTTATCTCATCCGCTACCGGAGACAGGTGGTGTTTCAAAACCTAAGGAATTCATTTCCGGAGAAATCCCAAACCGAAATAAATAAAATTGCCAAAGCGTACTACCGTCACTTTTGTGATCTAACCGTGGAGAGTTTTAAAATGTTTGCCATCACTGAAGAGGAATTAAAGAAACGGTTTGTGTTTAAAGAGAACAATGTTCTTCATCAGTTGTACCATCAGAAACGAAACGTGATTCTGGGAGGAGGCCATTATAATAATTGGGAAGTTTTTGCTGTGGCCTGCCAGTTTGGAATTCCGCACAAATGCCTGGCTTTGTATAAACCACTTCAAGATACCTGGTTCGATAAAAAAATGCGGCAATCGCGAAGCCGCTTTGGCCTGAATATGTGGCCCATCAAACAAGTGAAAGAAATGTTTGAGATCGAAAAAAACAATCTCACGTTAACCATTTTTGGAATGGATCAGTCGCCATCGAAGGCCAACCGATGTCATTGGATGAAATTTTTAAATCAGGACACGGGCGTTTCTTACGGGCCGGAGAAATACGCTAAAGAAAATAATTCTGCAGTAGTTTATGGCAGAATATTAAAAGTAAAGCGAGGCCATTATTGTTTCGAAGTTGATTTGGTTACTGATTCTTCTAAGAACGAGCCCACCGGGAAAATTCTTGAAGACCTGACCAAACTTCTTGAAGTGGATATAATCAGGCGGCCTGAATACTGGCTGTGGAGTCATAGGCGGTGGAAGAAGAAAAAACCGTCTTGACAGGATTCTATGGATTGAAGAATACAGGATTACCTGGAACACAATGCTGAATTCATTCAAAACAACCAGTACGGAATTCTAAAGGATTAAGGGGAACTACATCATTGATGTAGTTCAATCCTGTATTCCTTCAATCCTTAAAAATCCTGTCAGGACAATTACTTCACTCCTTCCGCCACACAGATGGTGTACCAAAGGGAAGCATCAGGCAAGCCCGACCAATTCTTTATGTGTTGAATCGCGGTCTGATACTCGTGGTCTGAAATTAATTTGGCGGTAATCATCACTTGGTATGATGTGGCAATTACTTCAACCAGGTTGGTGGCAAAGAGCGGGAAGGTTTCGGTGCCGGCACAATCACCAAAGAATACCACATCATTTTGAATATTCTTTAATCCTTCATCAACCAAAAGCTTCGTGAGTTTTCTGCCGATGAAGGGGTCGTTTCCCACTTCGATATACGATTCCATATAGGCTGACCAGAGTTGCTGAAATCCGGGAGGCTCCGGAAACAACGTGAGCGGCTGGTGGTCATCATCGGCCAGGAAAATTCTTCCACCCGGTTTCAACGCCCTTACCATTTCAGAAACTGCGCGGGCCGGTTGCGATAAATGTTCTAAAAGAAACCGCGTGTGGGCAAAATCAAACGAACCGGACTCCACGGTAGTTAACGGAAGCTCAAATGCGTCTCCTTGTCTGAACTCTAGATTGAGTGATTCAAAATTCTTCCTGGCAACAGTCAATTGATTAATATCGCGTTCTATACCCAGGCAAAACCCGTTCGGTCCAACGGCTTCGCTCAACCGAAAGGTTAACTGGCCGAGCCCGCTGCCAACATCCAGTACCCGAAATCCTTTTTCTACTTTAAGTTTTGGAAGGCAGCGCGAATTAATAAGGTCATTCAACCGCGAAAGTCGGTTTTGTTCGGCTGGTTCCGATCCATGAATGTAGTGCGACATTTATTTTCCAGTTCGTAAAAAGTCAAATGCCCGATCTGTGTAAACATTTATCGGATGAGGGCTCGAAGTCAGGATGACCACCAGCCATTGCTTATCAGGAACAGCGGCATACATTGCCCTGAATCCACCTTGTGTACCACTATGCCAAATGACTTTAGAGCCATCCTTCGTCTTTCCCATTGACCAGACCCAATTATGAGAAGGAGAATTTTCTGAGCTCCAGTATGAAAACTCTTTTACAGGAAATGATTCGTTGACTTCGGACTTTAAGAAAACTTCCTTTCGCAACGCCTTCTCATATAAAGCCAATTCCTCAACCGAACTCCAAACACCGCCATTGCCGGCAGCGGCAAAGGTTGGCTCTTCGCCATAATCTTTCTCCATCCATTGCCCTTTCGATTTAATGTATGCGTGAGCAACACCGGTTTGCGGGTGCGGGCCATCGGTGATGGTACTGGTCAGCATTCCCGAAGGATTCAGAATTTCTTCCATTACAAAACTCTGCCACTTTTTTCCACACACCTTTTCAATAATTAATGCCAAAGCATTGAAGCCAGGGTTAGAGTATTCGAAGCGGGAGCCTGGCTCAAAGTTCAGTTTATCTACCTTCATTATAGGCGCCCAGTTTTCAGCATCTTTAGCAGTCAAATAAAAAGTACTGTCCTTCCAGGGATACCGGATATCGGGCAAACCCGAAGTGTGCGTAAGCAAATGCCTGATTTTAACTTTTTGGGCAATCTCTTTGTTCCTGAATTCCTGAAAATATTTCAACAGGTTATCATCAACCGAAAGTTTCCCTCGCTCCTGCAAAATCAGAATCGCGTTAGCGACAAATGTTTTGGAAATTGATCCGAGGTTAAAAAGGGTTTTTGTTGTGGCTGATTCTTTTGTTTGAAGGTTGGAGAGTCCGTAGCCTTTGGAAAAAAGAATGCTGTCGCCTTGCATCACCAGCACAGCCCCACCGGGTTCGTTGGGTGGAAAGCGCTGAGCGAAATATTCATCCAACTCAGACGTGGTAAACTGAACGGTCGGACGTTGATCAACTTTAGCTTCTGGTACTGGTTTCGTGGAGCAGGCCAAAATCAAAATGCACAGCCATCCGAAAACAACAAGTGAAGCAATCTTCATTATTTCAACCGTGTAGAGATGATTATTTTTTATCAATCGGGGGCAGCACAAAACTATCAAGCGGACTTGGCAGTTTCATCGTGTCTTCAATATCTTTTACTGTTCGGGGGGCAGAGGCTGACAAGTGAATGTATCCTTCTTTCGTAAGTAAATAATCGTCCTCAATCCTCACCGAAATGCCCCACCACTTGGGGTCGCAGTTACTGTTTTCAGGAATATAGATTCCAGGTTCAATCGTGATGATCATGTTCTCCTGAAGTTGGGCATACTCACCACGGTCATGCACATCCAGCCCAATGTGATGGCAACAACCATGGGGATAGTAACGGTGTTTCTCATCTTGCTTGATAATACCTAAATCGGTTAAGCCTTTATCAACTATTTTTCTTGTTGCAGCCGTCAGCTCACTGAATTTTGCACCTGGTTTGCAAACCTTCATCGCCTCTTCCTGTGCCATCAACACCAACTCATAAATTTGTTTTTGCTCGGGTGAGAATTTTCCATTCACCGGTATGGTGCGTGTGATATCGGCCGTGTAGCCATGAAACTCCGCCCCCAGATCCATAAGAATTAATTCTTTGGAGGTGATCTCCGGTTTGTAATTATCAATATAATGAAGAATGCATCCGTTGTGCCCCGCCCCTACAATGGAAGGATAGCCTAAATCTTCGGCCTGGTATTTTTTGAAAACAAATTCATGGATGCCCTGCACTTCACGCTCGCTCATGCCTGGCTTCATAGCCTTCATCACTTCAATTTGACCCCTGCATGAAATGCTTACCGCTTTTTTTACCAATTCAAGCTCTGCGGCAGTCTTAATCCCGCGAAGGCGATCCATAATGCCATCTAATTCCTTCGTGTTGAGATTTTTCTTTTCCGGTTCGGGTGTTACCGTGAGCGGATTTTTTTCGGGATAGCCTACTTTCACTTTGAACTGTTTTATTAAATCGAACAAATCAGCTGAGTCAGGCTTTTCATCGCGAACATCATTCTGAAAATCAAA
>JAYUHI010000074.1:0-5834 GCA_043767095.1 Bacteroidota bacterium | reverse complement strand
GAACTTCAAAATCAGTTTCAGAAAGAATTGCTCACCACCCGGTTAGAGGCACAGGAGCACACTTTGTTTATGGTGGGCCAGGAGATACATGATAACATTGGCCAGACCCTTTCCTTGATTAAAATCAACCTGGGCAAGGTATTGGGCCAGAGTGAAACCCCGTCTCCGGTGCTCTCTTCTGCCAAAGATTTGGTTTCCAAAGCCATCCAGGATTTACGCACCTTATCAAAAACCTTAAACACCGGCTATATTTCTAACACCCCTTTGTGCGATAGCCTCAAATTTGATCTTTCCATGGTTCGGCAAAGCGGCAGTTTTGAAACGAACCTTAACGTGTCGGGCGCGGAGCCTGATTTAAATCCGCAAAAGAAAATTATCATTTACCGCATGGCCCAGGAGCTTCTCAACAACGCCATCAAACACTCGAACGCAAAACTGATCCAGGTTTTTTTAGAATTCACCGAAACATACTTCAATATGCGCGTGGAAGACAACGGAGTTGGCTTTACGACATCGGGCATGCATCATAAATACCCATCGCAGACAGGCACTGGTTTGGGAAATCTGTTTCTCCGGGCTCGCTTAATAGGTGCGGAGTTTAATATTGAAAGTGGTGAAAACAAAGGAACTAAGGCAACTCTAAAATTACCGCTATGAACAACCCGACAACCGTGTGCTTAGTGGACGACCATAGCCTGATTCGAAATGGCATGGCCGACATGATTGATCATTTCCAAGGTTATAAAGTTATTGGCCAGGCAGCCAATGGAAAAGAATTTATGGAACTGGTTGAGCAAGGGTTGAACACCGATATTGTTATCCTTGATATCCAGATGCCCGTAATGAATGGCGAAGAAACTGCCAAATGGATTACCCGGCAACATCCTGAAATTAAAATTCTCGTGCTCACCATGTACGATGATGAAACCAACATCATCCGCATGATACGGGCGGGTGCCAGCGGATACATGCTGAAGGACTCCGAACCCGAACAACTGAAAGAAGCCCTGGACGAGATACAATCCAACGGTTTTTATCATTCTGAATTAGTAAACGTGGCCTTCAAAAAAATTGCCCTTGCCGAATCTTCAATGGTCAGCACAAATTTTCACTTCACCGAACGCGAAACAGAATTTATCAGGCTTGCCTGTTCAGACCTTACGTACAAAGAAATTGCCCTCAGAATGAATTGTTCGGTGCGCACCGTTGACAGCCACCGAGATGATATCTTCGCGAAGCTGGGTATCAAGAGCAGGGTTAGCCTGGCGCTCTTTGCCATTAAAGCCGGGTTGGTGAAGATATAGCTTTGGGCAAACATAAAACCTTATATCTGACTGATTGAAATTTTTTTTAAACCGTCCACTCCTATATCTATGAGCAAAATATCGGTTTCTTTAGTTGACGATCACCCCATGTTCCGCAACGGCATGGCCGGGTTGATCGATGATTTTGATGGGTATTTTGTGCTGAACCAATCGGGCAACGGCAAAGAGTTTATTGAAAAGGTGAAAGCCGGGCAGGTGCCCGATATTGCCATCCTCGATTTTCAAATGCCCGTGATGAACGGAGAGGAAACAGCGGCCTGGATAAAACAACACCAGCCTTCCATAAAAGTATTATCGCTGAGTATGTTCGATGATGAGCAGCACATTCTACGAATGATCAAAGCCGGGGCGAGGGGCTACATTCTGAAAAGTGCGGAGGCTGAAGAAATGAAACTGGCGCTCGACCAGGTATCAACAAAACATTTCTATCACACAGACCTGGTATCAAACACCCTGATGAATAATTTTCTCTCTGGCGACCCAGTCATACCCAGTAACCAACTGAACCTGGAAGAAAAAGAGAAAGAATTTCTGCAATTGATTTGCACCGAACTTACCTACAAAGAAATTGCCGAGCGCATGAATGTTTCGGAGCGCATTACGGATGGCCTCCGCGAAACGTTGTTCGAAAAATTCCATACCAAAACCAGAATTGGCCTGGTGCTTTTCGCCATTAAGAATGATATGGTGAGGGTTTAATTCGTCATGTCGAACCTGGCTGCCAACAGGCGCCAACAGGCAGGCGTGAGGTGAGACATCTCCTCGTACTCTTGAAAAAGGGATTTCTCGTTCGTGCCTCACTCGAAATGTCAGAAGGTTAAAGTTGGCCAGCCCCGCACCTGGCGGAACTGGCCCCCATAGACAGGGAACAACTTATATTTTCTGAAATCTAAATGCAGGCCATTTTTCCACTGCTCTCAATTTCACTTTCGTCCATAAAATTCACTTCCAGTCTTCCCGCCAAAGCGATTTGCGATTTAGACTCTGAGCCCGCTTTAAGAAAAAATACCGGTGTATTTTGGTTAAGCGAAAGCAACCGGCAAGACCGCACCACCTCCGTGCCTGAAACCACCGGCAGGTCAAACCCGCAGAGCAATAAATCAAACCGGTGATGTCGTGCTTTTAGTAGCCCATCCAACCCGTTGTCGGTTGTGTGGACACGCCACCCCCCCAGGAGAAATTTTTCTTTCGCTCTTTCAAGGAATGATTGCTGCCGGTGAATAATCAGGACGTTCATAAATAAACCTAAAAACCAAACCTTAATTGGTTAAGTCAAAGTTGGAGAAATGAACACGACACGGACTTACAAGCGCTTGGGTCTTTTCCCCCGATTTCCCAGGTTTTTTCCCCTGCTTTTTCGGGTTTTTCCCCCGGAGTTTCTGGGTTTTTTCCCCTGCATTCGGGCGATAAAAAGTTGGATTGCCCTAATTGGCTGCTATCAGGCAGAAATGCCTTTTATCTTCCTGAACAAACTCAGTGCATGACGATCGGTAAGGCTGCTCACTAAGTCAATTACTAAACGCAAAAGGGTATAGGTATCGGTTGCCTGATGGAGGGCTTCCACCATTTCGGGGGGCAGCAACCGGGAAACAGTGACGGACTTCCTGGCCTGGTTGTTTTGAGTGAGGTGCAATGCCGCCCGGATAAATTCTTCGAGCAGGCCAGGCAGTGCTTCAAAACCGGCCGCTTCAATTTCCATGACAGGGCGGGCACGGTAAATTTTTTGAATAGAGATATCGCTGATGGATTTCAATTCTTTTCCGAAAGTTCCGGCTTCGGAGAGGGCGGTGTCGAATGATCCGTTAACTATGTCCAGATCGTGGGCTAAGAAAACATGGGCGCAGTCTTCCGTTAATTCCCGAATGGCCATCGCCCGCAGCACACCGAGTTGCTCGTTAAGGCCGGATATTTTCTTGAGTTTGATACGGTCGAGTTTGTCTCCTAAAATGTTGGAGAGTAATTCCAGCGTTTCATCAAAACTTACGAGGCCCAGACGGCAGCCATCTTCCAAGTCGATTATCGAATAACAAATATCATCGGCCGCTTCCACCAGGAAAGCAAGTGGGTGCCGGGTCCAGCCGTAAGGCGCCACTACATTTAGTCCAGTGGCTGTTGCCACTTCTTCAAACCTTACCAACTCCGATTGAAAAAATCCAAACTTCTTTTGACTGCGTTTCGATTTGTCGCGATTCGGAAAATAAGAGGCGCAGGGATATTTGGTGAACGCACCCAACGTGGCAAAGGTGAGTTTGAGGCCGTACTGATTTTTGGTTAGCAACCGGAAGCCCTGGGCATTGCCTTCAAAGTGATCGAGATCACTCCATTGGGCGGCTGTTACTTGCGATTGAAAACTTTTTCCCAGCGGGTTATGCCTGAAGAAATCGGAGATGGCTTCTTCACCGGCATGCCCGAAAGGAGGATTGCCTAAATCGTGGGCCAGTGAACCGGCTGCTACCACCGCGCCAAAATCAAATGCCGAATAGATTCCGGCCAAAGCCGGATTTCGTTGCAGCACGACTTCGCCAACTTTTTTCCCCAGCGAGCGGCCAACGCTGGAAACTTCAAGGCTGTGCGTGAGCCGGGTGTGAACGAAATCATGTTCGGGCAATGGGTGCACCTGGGTTTTATCCTGAAGCCTTCGGAATGGATGCGAGAAAATAATGCGATCGTAGTCTTGTTCAAACGCACTGCGCGATTGTTCATTTGATCCGGACGGCTGGCCAGTGCGTTGGGAGGATAGGAGTTGGGGCCAGTTCATTTACTTGGATTGCCATACTTGATTTCGACAAAACCAGGTTGGTACTTTTTGAGCAAGCTTTTAATTTCACGCAAATGGCGAATATGCTCATCCAAAATGTTAGCCCCATTTAAAATGATAACTGAAATGTTGGCATTAATGATTTTTTCTTCGTTCTGCTGATATGGTAGTTGCCTGTCTGCGGTAAGAAAATGTGTGAATCCGGATAATATTAATTTTTGAAGCAGTTCTCCATTCTTCAAACCACTCCAGCCCATGTGCGTAACCGTGAAAACATTGAAAGAGCTAAGATATGACCGAAGCCGGTGATCAAGGGTTTCGTCCAACAAAACCTTCATGAATAAATTTTTCTTTTTAGCGGCTTTCGGTTACGTGATGTGCTGATCATCCCGAGAATTCCAATAATCTGATCCTTTGAAACGGCCGGGTAGGCTTGTTGGAATTGTTCAACATTGCCCTCTTCTAAAAACTGAAGAAACAATGAAACGGGCACCCTTGTTCCATAGAACAGCGCCTCTCCGGAAACCCTATCTGGATTTATCCAAACCAATTTCTTTTTCTCAAGTATGGGGTAAGGAGTCCGGAAAATGGATTCCACTTTTAATCTGGATTTGGCAGTTTGGCTAACCATTGTACTTTGGGTTTGTCGAATAAAATTAACAAAATCTCATCACTCCTTCAATACCAAATCAATGCACATAACAGCAGCCATAATCAGCATGCGCAACGGATGACCCGCTGGCACTTCGGGATTGATTTGTAAAATGTAATTGTCGGCTGAGGTGAAAAGTTCTTTGCCTAAGCCACTCCATTTTTTGGTGACGGTAGCGAACTCTTTGTTATCGGCCGTCACGAATTTAAATTCCCAACTCGTCCACTTGCCCCGCAGGGTGCAGAGTGGTTTTTCATTCGCGTCCAGCACATCAAACTTTCCACCGATGGAAAAGAATTTCTGTTTGAACCTGCCGATCAGTTTATTGTTTTCGTCCAGCACTTCCACGTTGGAGAGAAACAGGTTCACCCCGCGTTTCACGGTGATAATGTTTTTTCCACCGGGCTCCCGGATATCAATTTCAAAAGGAGTCATCCGTTTATAGTCGGTGAAGCGGAATAGTTTAGTAAAGAAGCCGAGGCGTTCTTCGCGGCATTCCAGCATAATCTGTTTCGACTCCGGATCAAAAATGTCAAAACTGTTGGCGGCTTTAAAAAGGCCTACTTGTTCTTTGATGAAAAACAAATTTCTGTTCAGTATGGGGTTCATAGGTTAAGGTTTATGGTCTGATAGATCCTGCTTGAATAATTTTGCCAAAGATGCATATAAATCGGGCAGGGCAGCTTTAAATTCAGAAGGCCTCTCAAAAAAATTCTCCACAGCCACTGCGAAAAACTCAGACAGGTTTGTAAACGCATACTGGCGGAAGAAATGTTCCTCTGTTTCCTGGGAGTGTTGCAATTCACGTTCTGCTTTCCCTTCAAACTCAACAAAGTAATTGTCATTAAAAACATTGTATGGAAACAATTTATGCTCAAGCCATAGAGCATGCGCCAGTTCATGATACACCAGGTTGGTCCCTTCTTTCCGGGCATAGCCATCCATTATAGCTTCGAAAGAAAAAACAATAAAGCCCACGCCTGGATTTACTTCACCCTTGTGATACCTGTGGTTAATAGTGGAATAATACGATTGCTCATAAATAATCAGGCGGTCGTATTGGTCGAATGCTTTTCTGGAAAGCCGGTAGGAAATCCGG
>JAYUHI010000073.1:0-5834 GCA_043767095.1 Bacteroidota bacterium | reverse complement strand
ATGCATTCAATTGGAAGCACTCAAAGCCGCCTTCAAGAAAATAGAAGAACTCAAAAAGAGTACTCAACTTGAACTTGACTTTGCGTAAGTCCACTTATTTATATTCACCAAAATCCAGTAGTAGCTGGAATTGTCATGAAAGCTGAAGAATATATTTACAGCAGCGCACGTGATTACTATGAGGGCAAAAATGTTGGATTGTTAAAGATTCAGTTTTTGGATTGAAGGATTGTGTCCTGAGTTGCAAACTCAGGACAGCTTATAATTTCAAACTCAGGACAGAACATAGACTCGGGTCGTCAGACGGCTCCAAGCCGTCAGACGACTGATGGGAAGTAAGAAGTTAAGTAAGAGCAAGGCTGAAGAGTTAAGTCGTCTGACCACTGGGAGTGGTCTGACGACCCTCCTGGCTGCCCTTGTTGATTAAACCATACTTGCTACATTACCAATCTCCGTTCACCCATCCCGCCTTATATTTGTGTGCAAATGAACGCAGCCACCAAACGAGACATCCGCAGACTCAAGCCCGAAGAACTCGAAAAGTTTTTCGTTGAGCATGGCGATAAACCTTTCCGGGCAAAGCAGGTGCAGGAGTGGCTGTGGAAAAAATCGGCTAAAGATTTTGACCAGATGACGAACCTCTCCCTGGTCACGCGTGATTTGCTGAAAGAGCATTTCATCATGAACCCCATCCGCGTGGACAAAATGCAGCGCAGTGAGGATGGAACTATTAAGAATGCCGTTACGCTGTCGGATGGATTGGTGGTTGAGTCGGTGTTGATTCCTGCAAAAGACCGGATCACTGCTTGCGTTTCTTCCCAAGTCGGGTGTAGTCTCGATTGTAAATTCTGTGCTACGGCCCGGCTCAAACGCATGCGCAACCTCAATGCAGATGAAATCTACGACCAGGTAGTAGCCATCCGCCAGCAAAGTGAATTATTTTTCAACCGCCCACTCACCAATATTGTGTTCATGGGCATGGGCGAACCATTGCTCAATTACAGCAACGTGATTTCAGCCATCGATAAAATCACTTCAGCCAAAGGCTTGAACATGTCTTCAAAGCGCATCACGCTTAGCACCGTGGGCATCGCCAAAATGATTATGAAATTGGCCGATGACGGAGTGAAATTCAATCTGGCTGTTTCGCTGCACACAGCCATTAATGAAAAACGGTCGTCCATCATGCCCATCAATGAATCAAACCCCCTCGAAGAATTAGCGGAGGCTTTGAAATACTGGTACAAAAAAACCAGGCGGGAAGTAACCTACGAGTATGTGGTGTGGGAAAAAGTGAATGATAAAAAAGAAGATGCGGAGGCGTTAGTGAAATTTTGTAAAATCATTCCTTCGAAGGTTAACCTGATCGAATACAATCCTTTTGATGATGTGGAGTTCAGGCAGGGCTCTCCAAAAGCGTTGGCCATGTATCAACGTACGCTGGGGGAAAATGGAATCATCGCCCGAGTCAGGCGAAGCCGGGGAAAAGATATTGATGCAGCCTGCGGACAGTTGGCGAATAAGGGATGAAAGTCCACGGTCGGCAGTCCACCGTCCACAGATGATTTCAGTGGACCGTTGACAGTGGACTTTCCTCCCCAGATGATTTCAGTGGACGGTGGATCGTTGACAGTGGACTTTCCTCCTCAGATGATTTCAGTGGACAGTGGACTGTTGACAGTGGACTTTACCACTTGATTTCCTCACATTTACAAAAAAACATCCATGACCCACCTTCACACGCATGAAGAACATTTTCAATCGCCAAAAATTGTTCGCGATTTTGTAATCGGCATGAGTGATGGGCTCACGGTGCCATTTGCCCTGGCTGCCGGACTGAGTGGTGCTTTGAACGAAACGTCCATCGTTATCACGGCAGGCCTGGCCGAGATTGCTGCCGGTTCCATTGCCATGGGATTGGGCGGCTACCTGGCAGGTCGCACTGAAATTGAACATTATGAATCGGAGGAAAGAAGAGAGTATGATGAGATTGTTCACAAACACGAAATAGAAATCCAGGAGACCAAAGACATTTTTGCCGAGTATGGTGTGAGTGCGGAGTTGCAGGAAAAAGTGGCCATTGAAATTTCTAAAGATTCGAAGAGGTGGGTGGACTTTATGATGCGGTTTGAACTTGGATTGGAAATGCCTGATAAACACCGGGCCTACCAAAGCGCACTGGTGATTGGCTTCAGTTATGTAATTGGAGGGCTGATTCCCCTCAGCGCTTATTTCTTTACCCCAACTGCACAAGAGGGATTGATTTACTCATCCATCATCACATTTTTTTGCCTGATTGTTTTTGGATTAATCAAAAGTAAACTCACCGGCCAGCCACTTTTTAAAGGAGCCATGCGGGTAACCGTGGTTGGTGCGGCCGCAGCGAGTATTGCTTATTTATTGGCCAAGTTGATTACTTAAAAGAGAAACCTCCAAGGTTTCAAAAACCTTGGAGGTTTAATTGGGACACCCTTAGACCTAACAGGTCTCCTTTGCGGAAGAATGAGAGACCGTTTAGGTCTTTGGTGTTTACTTCCTGAATTTTATCCACCCATAAAGCGGAATAAAAACCAAAAAACCATAGAACGCATAGCTGCCCCATTGCAGATAGGCAATGATGAATGCAACCAGGAAAAGTAAAACCGCAATCCGGATTAATGAAGTCTGAAGTTCAGATGAGGTAGCACTCGAGCGCTTGCGGGCAGAATGAAACGACCCCTGAATCCGGGAACGATAACCATCCACGGTTTTATTCTTTTCATTTTCTAATTCCTGGCTTATGCGCTTTTCACGCTCTTGCATCTCATCTTTTTTCGCATCATAAAAACGCGGCTCAAAAGAAAACTTCTGATGTTTGGGGGTTCGTCCGAAAAGGGTAGGGAGTTTCATTTCGTTGGTTAATTCAGGAAAACAACTTACCTATTTTCATAACTAATTTTGAAGCAAGTCCCTTTCTCCCGAAATTTCGGGATATAGAAACCCAGTCTTTCGTACAGTCAGGGATTTAGCCTGCCGGCAGGCAGGGGTGAGGTCGCAAAATTGCCGTTATTCGCTTTCAATTACAACAAGTTATTTGCAGAAATGAAAAGAGTGTTATTGTCCGGGTTCATAATTACGTGTTTCTCTTCAACTGCTCAACCCTCCACTGCCTGGGCCGATAGTATTTTCAACAAGATGACGCTCCCCGAAAAAATCGGGCAGTTGTTCATGATCCCAGTATCCTCCTATGCCAGCCCGGTCGGGAAGCAAGCGCTCGAAGCACTGATCAAAACGTATAAGCCCGGAAGTATTTACATAACCAAAGGCAGCCCGAAAAGTCACATCAAACTCGTAAACCGACTGCAGCAAGTTTCAAAAATTCCATTGCTGGTCGGGTTGAATGCCGAGTGGGGGCTGGCTCAAACTTTAGACAGTACATTCAGCTTTCCCAAGCCAATGATTGCGGGGGCCAACACCGATAATGATTTGATAAAAAATATGGGCTTTCAAATCGGGCTACAGATGAAAGCCGTTGGAGCGCACATCAACTTCGCTCCCCATGCCGATGTAGATGTGCCGTTGGAAGGTGGTGAAACCCAACGATACTTTGGCTCAAACAAAATCAGGGTAGCTGAGAAGTCAATCGCTTTCGCGGATGGTTTAAATGAAGCCGGCATCATTGCTGTAGCCAAACATTTACCCGGCATGAGCCAGAAGGCGGCCAGGAAAAACCAAAGGACCAATCTCATAACAGTTGGTTCTGACACTACATTATTTTATCCCTACCGTAAATTAATAGAAAATAATATTGGCGGGTTTCTCACTTCACACATGCCTTTCAGCACGATGGAAAAAAATAAATTCATCGCTGCACCGTTGTCCTCAATCTTCATTACGGAAATCATTAAGAAGCAGGCTGGATTTAAGGGTCTGGCCTTTACCGATATTCCTTATTTGAAAATGATTGTGAAAAAGAGGAAAGGTGAAACCGAGAAAATAGCCTTCCAGGTTGGGAACGATATTCTCATTGCCCCGCAATCCGTCCCGAAAGCCATTAAGAAAATATCAAGGCTTGTGAAAAAAGATAAAGCCATGATGGATCAGTTGAATGCCTCGGTAAGAAAAATACTGAATGCCAAGCAAACAGCGGGTCTGGCAAAAGAAAAATTCACCGAGGCTGTTAATCTGGAGGAAAGACTCTTCTCCCCTGAAGCCAGGCAGATTGACCATCAACTTAAAGAAGGGGCAATAACATTATTGAGGAATTCATCCGGTTTTATTCCTGTCCGATTGATTGACCATAGAAAATTCAAACTGATTACGATCGGCAGATCAACCCCGAACTTCGAAAAATCATTGAACCATTACGTGCCCTTTGATAAGATCGAAATCGTCAACCCACCCGACACAGTCAAAGCAGAAAAGGAAATTTCAAAAGCAGTTTTGATCATTGCTTTAGCGGGAGACATAAAACCATATGCTCCGTGGATAAAAAAAATATCGACTACCGGAAATGTTATTGTTTGCCATTTTGGAAACCCTGGAGGATTAAAATATTTGACTGAAGTTCCGGTTTTACTGGAAGGATATGATGAGAAGTCCACCGGAGAAGTGATGGCTCAAACAATTTTTGGAGCGATTCCTTCCAACGGTGCTTTACCGGTTACTATAGATAATTATTTTCGGGAAGGAATTAGGAATGTAACCGAACCACTGCAACGCCTGTCTTATTCCCTTCCTGAAGAGGCTGAAATGGAAAGCAGCGTACTCACCAAAATCGACAGCATTGTCAAGGAAGCACTGGCTATTGGTGCTACTCCGGGTGTACGTGTAATGGTTGCGCGAAAAGGCAAAGTGGTTTTTAATAAATCCTATGGCTGGCAAAGCATTGATAAGTCAGTACCGGTAACAGAAAATACTATTTATGATCTGGCCTCCGTAACGAAAGTCACTGCAACACTTCAGGCCGTTATGTTTTTGTATGAAAGAGGCCTGATAGACGTCAACAAAAAAATATCCGTTTACCTGCCTGAGTTTAATGACTCCAACAAGAAAGACATTATTATCAAAGACATCCTCACCCACCAGGCGGGCTTGTGGCCATACTTTCCGTGGCATGTGGATATCATGAAGGATTCGATTCTGGCTAAGCAATTTTTTCAACGTAAATACTCCAGCGAATATCCCTTCCCCGTTTCCGAAAATCTCTTCTCTCATAAAAGCATGCGCGATAGCATGTGGAGCTGGATTCTAAAATCAAAAATGCTGGAGAAAAAAGATCGTACACCTTACACCCTACGGTATAGTGATTTAGGTTTATACATAACCCAACGCCTGGTTGAGCAGTTGCTAAACCAGTCGTTGGAAGATTTTGTGGCGCAAAATTTTTATGAACCCATTGGCTCAACAACAACAGGCTTTCATCCTTTGGAGCGATTTCCAGCAAACCAAATTGCACCAACAGAAAATGATAAGGCCTTTCGCGGCTCATTGCTAACGGGGTACGTTCACGATCCGGGCGCTGCCATGCATGGTGGAGTTGCCGGCCATGCCGGATTATTCAGCAATGCCAACGACCTGTTGAAAGTGGGCCAAATGTGGCTGCAAAAAGGTAGTTATGGAGGTATTCAATATTTCAAGCCCGAAACGATCGACCAATTTGCTATGAAACAGTTTGATAATAGCACCAGGGGCCTGGGTTGGGCAAAAGCAAGCGATCCAACCAGTCCATCATCGCGCTACATATCGCCCAGAGCATTTGGTCATACGGGCTTCACAGGCACATGCATTTGGGTTGACCCGGAATTTGATTTGGTGTTTGTATTCTTGTCGAACCGGGTGCACCCGGAAGTGAG
>JAYUHI010000072.1:0-13928 GCA_043767095.1 Bacteroidota bacterium | reverse complement strand
TGATTACCACTAACTGGTGTTAGTGAAGAGTTGTAATTTCATGCAATCATCAACATGAAAGCTATTATCATTTTCTTCCTGTTCCTCTCCTTTTCCCTTGCCGCTCAAACCGTCACTGACCAAAATATACTGGAGTTTCGGAAATGGCGCGAGCAGTCCCTCAACGTAAAAATCATCCGCGACCAATGGGGCATTGCCCATGTCTATGGCAAGACCGATGCCGATGCTGTGTTTGGCATGCTCTATGCCCAGTGCGAAGATGATTTCAATCGCGTGGAGCGAAATTATCTTACCGCTACTGCCCGGTTAGCGGAGGCGTTTGGAGAGGAGTATATTTATCACGACTTGCGCACACGCCTCTTTCAGGATTCGCTCATGGCTATATCTGTGTATCAGGGCAGTCCGCTATGGTTGAAGAAACTCTGCAATGCTTTTGCGGATGGAATCAATTACTATTTGTACAACCATCCTGAAATAAAGCCAAAACTCATCAAACGCTTTCAACCATGGATGCCTTTCCTTTTCACTGAAGGTAGCATTGGCAGCGATATTGAAACGGTGTCGATAGATGGATTGAAAGAATTTTACAGCCCCCCATCCCCCGAAGGGGGAGTAGAAATGCGTCCCCCCCCCTTGAGTGGGTCGAGTGATTTTCTCCCCCTTCGGGGGGCGGGGGGTCGGGCTGGGGGGCTTGAACCGCGCGGCTCCAACGGTATCTCCATCGCGCCAGCAAAAAGTAAAACAGGAAATGCATTGTTCCTCATCAATCCGCACACCTCATTTTATTTCCGCTCCGAGATTCATGTGAACAGTGAAGAGGGGTTGAACAGTTACGGAGCCGTAACATGGGGACAGTTTTTTATTTACCAGGGATTCAACGAGCACTGTGGCTGGATGCACACCAGCAGCGAGGCCGATGCCATTGATGAATACGAGGAAACCATTGGCCTGAAAGGAAACGAGTTCTTTTATCATTATGGCAACGTGGTGAAGCAGGGGACCACAGCCAAGACGGTGATCAAATACAAAACCGGTAACAGTTACACGCAAAAAGAATTCACCACCTACTACACACAGCACGGTCCCGTGGTTGCGAAACGAAATGATAAATGGATTACTGTGCGCCTGATGCACGAGCCGCTTAAAGCGCTCACCCAATCCTTCACCCGCACGAAAGCCAAAGGCTATGCCGATTTTGAAAGGAGCATGAAGTTGCGCACCAACTCGTCAAACAATACCGTGTATGCCGATGCCGATGGCAACATTGCTTACTGGCACGGCAACTATATTCCGGTTCGAAACCCGAAGTTTGACTGGAATAAACCAGTGGACGGCAGCAATCCCGAAACCGAGTGGAAAGGATTGCACGCACTCGATGAAATCGTTTCAATAAAAAATCCAATCACCGGCTGGATACAAAACTGCAACGCCACACCCTTCACTGTTTCAGGCAGCGCCAGTCCGAAAGAAGAGGCGTATCCTGATTATATGGCGCCCGATGATGAGAACCCGCGCGGGCTACATGCCGTGCGTGTGCTGCAGGATTCATCCAACTTCACATTAGAAAAACTTATTGCAACTGCTTATGATTCTTACTTGCCGGCTTTTGAACGGTTGATGCCTGCCTTGATTAAATCCTATGATGCGATGGCCAACAAGAAAATAAACACTATTAAACTTTTCATTGATGCGATGGCCAACTATGACTCCATGCAGGTGCCATTAGTGGAACCCATTCAGCTTCTGCGAAACTGGAACTACCGTTTCTCGGCCACTTCCGTGGAAACGACACTCGCCATTTATTGGGCAACTAAACTCAGGCAGCTTGTAGCGGCCCGCATCCCCGAAGGCAGCGGACAATTAGCCATTATTGATTTCCTTGAGAAAAAAACCTACGACCACGAAAAAATAATGGCACTCTTCGCGGCAATGAAAGAACTGGATAAAGATTTTGGCACATGGAAACAACCATGGGGCGAGGTGAACCGCTTTCAACGACTCACTGGAAACGTAGAACAAACCTTTGACGACAACCAACCCAGTATGGCCGTGCCGTTCACTTCTGCTTATTGGGGATCACTCGCCTCGTTTGGCGCCAGGCGATATTCCAACACCAAAAAAATGTACGGCAGCAGCGGCAACAGCTTTGTGGCTGTGGTGGAGTTTGGAAAAAAAGTTCGTGCAAAGAGTGTGGTGACCGGTGGTGCCAGCAGTAATCCCGCTTCACCCAACTTTAATGACCAGTCGCCCTTGTATGTTAAAGGCCAGTTCAAAGATGTGCTGTTTTATTATGATGATGTGATGAAGAATGGGGTGAGGGTTTATTGGCCGGGACAGTGAAATTAATAACAACTTATTAAGGTTAATTATGCGAAGCATTTCATTAGTGATTTTAGTAATAGTTTCTTTGTCATGTAACGAAGATGAACTAGCACCTATTGTGAAAGAATTGATCGGGACAACCTGGAGAATTGAGAAAATTGAAATTTATGACCAAAATAATAATTTATTCAGAACAGTGGAGCCACCTCAAACTTGCCACTCTATTGCTCTGAGTTTTAGAAATACCAAATATTTGGTGCACGGCAGTGCCTGTCAATCTCGAAGTGAAGGATGTGGCGAGTGGAATGTCTCAAACAATAAGATTTCATTCAATATTTTGTCAGGACAATCAGTAGTTGGTCTTTGTGCAAAGAGCAATTTCACAAGCCAAATCGTTGCCAACGGGGAGAATATTGTCTTGAGGAACGAAAGGTTAATAATCGATGGCTGGAATACCACCTTATATCAACTGAATCTTCAACCTGATTTCATTGATTTACAAAATGACTCCTTCAATCATGAGATAACAATCAGAACGCACTTTATTCAAATTTATCTTGATCTACCCAATGACTTGACCTGTTGTGGAAAATTATGATAATATGAAAAGATTATTAAATAGTTTGCTCATAGTCCTTATGATTATTTCGTGCAGTAAGGAGAAAACTGAAATCAGTAATGCACAATTGCAATTGATTGGAACCTCTTGGACAGTTGAAAAAATTGATGTTTATAGTCTTAATCAGGAATTGATCAAAAGTATTTCAATTCCAGAAAATACACTCTGCCCAAGGTTTCTCAATTTTACAGATAAGGATTTTGTTGCGTATTATGAAAGTTGCAATGAAATCATTGGATGCGGACAATGGACTGTTAGGGATAATGAAATTCATTTCGGTATCGCTGTGCTCCCTAAGGTTTACGGATATTGTGGGTCCCACAACTTTTCATACAGTCTTATAGCCCATGATCTTTATGAGCTGAGCGAAAGTTCTTTGGTAATAGAGGGTTTGGGAGCCACACTCAATGCAGGAATAATTGATGCCGAATGGAGTAAATTACGTGACGATTATTTAGTTGGGAAGGTAACCATAGAAACTTATTTTCATAAAGTTGAACTCACTCTTCCATACGAGCCAACTTGTTGTAAGACTCTCAGTTGGATGTAAACTTAAACGCCAAGGTGGTCTATAATCCTTTTGGCAAAAAGTATCATCTCTTCAAAGAGGACGATGCGTAAAAAATATCAACTTAACCTTTAAGAAACGCACCCCGAAGGCGAACTAATCATTGAAAATGGAAAAAATCCTCAATTACATTAATGGTGAGTTTTATACCCCGGTCAGTGGCGATTACTTAGACAACTACAATCCAGCTGAAGGCAAAGTTTACTCACGGCTTCCTGATTCAGATGAGCGTGATGTGCAATTGGCCGTTGACGCAGCTACATCCGCTTTCGCGGGATGGGCCGGCATGCCGGTTGAGAAACGGTCGGCCATACTTCAAAAGATTGCTGCATTGATTGACCGCAACCTGGACAAGCTCGCGTTGGCTGAGAGCATTGATCAGGGTAAACCCGTGAAGCTGGCAAAGGCAGTGGACATCCCGCGCGCATCACAGAACATGAGCTTCTTCGCTTCAGCAGCCATCCACTTTGCTTCGGAAGCGCACATAACCGGAAGCGAAGCGGTAAACTATACGTTGAGAAATCCGATTGGCGTGGTAGGTTGCATCTCTCCGTGGAACCTTCCTCTGTATTTATTCACCTGGAAAATTGCCCCTGCACTGGCAGCCGGTTGCACGGTTGTGGCTAAGCCCTCTGAACTCACGCCCATGACGGCTTTTATGTTTTCCCAGTTGTGCATTGAAGCGGGTTTACCGAAAGGGGTATTAAATATTGTGCACGGTCTCGGACCAAAAGCCGGTCAGGCCATTGTGGAACACCCGGACATTGCGGCTATTTCGTTCACGGGTGGAACTGTAACCGGGAGAAAGATAGCCGCAACGGCTGCGCCCATGTTCAAAAAGTTGTCGCTGGAGTTGGGAGGAAAAAATCCTAATATCATTTTTGCTGATTGCGATTTTGAGCAGACGGTCTCCACTTCTATTCAATCATCTTTTTCCAACCAGGGGGAAATTTGTTTGTGTGGCTCTCGGATTTTCGTAGAGAAAAGTTTATACGATCAATTCGTTACTGAATTCGTGAAGCGAACCAAAGAATTGGTGGTGGGAGACCCACTCGATGAAAAAACAAAAATTGGTGCCATCAATTCTGAAGCACACTTACAAAAAATATTAGGATACATTGAATTAGCAAAACAAGAAGGTGGAGAAATTTTAACGGGTGGAGTGCGGTGGGAGTTCCCCTTGCCTGTCCGGCAGGCAGGCCTTCGGGGGTTAGGGGGCGAGCGTGGCTATTTCGTTGAGCCCACCGTGATTGTTGGATTGCCCCACGATTGCCGTACCAACCAGGAAGAAATCTTTGGCCCTGTAGTTACCATCATGCCATTCGAAACTGAAGAAGAAGTTTTACAATACGCCAACAGCACGCCTTACGGATTATCGGCCACGCTTTGGACAGAAAACCTTAAGCGTGCCCATCGTGTGGCGGCACAAATCAAAAGCGGGATTATTTGGGTGAACTGCTGGCTCTTCCGCGATTTGCGCACACCCTTTGGCGGCATGAAGCAAAGTGGCATTGGCCGTGAAGGTGGTTGGGAAGCGATGAAGTTTTTTACCGAGGCGAAGAATGTGTGTGTGAAACTTTAATTCAGAAGAGTCTCGTAATATTCCAGAATTTTTAAAAAGTCGGACTTTTCTTTAAATGACAAACGGTTCTCATCCGCATAAATTTTCACCTTCTCAAATAGCGGCCCCGCATATTCTTTAAATAAATCCCTGTCAACAAATTTCTCTTTGGTTTTTTGATCATTGAAAAGCAAAGGTTTTTTGTCTGTGTTTTCCACGATGATTGAAAAGTAAGGTTGAGGGTCTTCCTGTGGCTTTAATAAGTAAAAAGTTTCAATCTGTTGAATGACCAACTTTGTTTTGTTCCCATATCCATCGGCCTGGTTGTTGCCGGAAAGCAAGTTGTTTCTGGAAATGGGATTCCAATCCTTTTTCTGTTTAAAATCAACCGGCTCTTTTCTGGTTAACACGGCAAATGATTTGAAATCTTTAATCAGTTCAAAAAAGAATGGCCGCATAGTGCCATTGTCGGGGTCGGAAGTTTGCAGGGAGTAAAAAATCCGGTTTCCATCAAAATCCGGATCATACCCTTCAAAGCCTAAAATATTCCGGGCTGTTAAGGAACGGGAATCATTTCCCCTTTCAAATTTTAGAATACCGGTTTTGTCATTGTAGGCCACTAATCCTATTAACTCTTTGCCGTCACTCAAAATAATCGAGCCTTCGTTGCTTTCAATATTGCCCTGCAACACCATATCATATTTAGAGAGTCTCTCTTCTTTTTGTTTCTGAGAAGTTGCAGCACCCCATGTAAATGCCATCAAGCTGATTAACACCGAAAATTTCATATTAGAATTTGACAATAAACAATTAGTCAAAAATCTGATTTTTAGGAATAATTTGCAACACCATGCACTTCTTCGACATCAACTCTATCTTCTTCACCATTCTCAACTACCCCATGAGCTATCTCGAATTTTTTGGGACGGTAGCTGGAGCTATTGCGGTGTGGATTTCGGCACGGGCCAATGTGTGGAGCTGGCCCATTGGCATCATCAATGTGGTGCTGTTGTTTTTTCTTTTCTACCAGGTGCAGCTCTACCCCGATATGTTTCTCCAGGTTTTCTTTCTCATAACCAACATTCTCGGCTGGTGGCGATGGTTGCATCCTAAAAAAGGCGAGGAGGATAAAAAACACGAATTGAAAATCAGTTTTCTCTCCCACGCGTGGAGAGCAGCGAGCGCGGGAATAATAGTAGCAGGCACTTTTGTTATGGGAATTGCAGCTTCTAATTTGCATTCCTGGTTTCCCAATTTATTTAACAAGCCAAGCGCTTATCCATTCCTCGATTCGTTTGTCACCGTTACCAGCATTGTTGCCCAATACTGGATGTTGCAAAAGAAAGTGGAGTGCTGGGTGTTTTGGATTTTAGCTGATATGGTGGCTACGTATTTGTATTTTGCCAAGGAAGTAAAATTTCTGGGATTGGAATATCTCGTGTTTTGTTTTATTGCGTTGATGGGTTTAGTGGTTTGGAGAAAGGAACATCGGTCTTACTCTTTATGATGAACGGAAAATACCTTTTCTGTTTTTATGGCCCCGAGAGCACCGGCAAAACTACCCTGGCCAAACGCCTGGCTGGAATTTATAAAACCGAGTTTGTGCCCGAAGTGGCAAAAGAAATTATTAAGTCAAATAATTTTTCAGTGGAAGACATTATCAAAATCGGCCATGCACAAACCAACCGGGTAAAGGAAAAACTTAAAACGGCCAGCAAAATTCTTTTCTGCGATACCGACTTGATCACGACCCAAATCTATTCCCGTCATTACCTTGGCGTGGTGCCGCCTGTGTTGTTCGAACTTGAAAAGGAAATTCAATACGATCAATACTTTCTCTTCGATATTGATGTGCCCTGGATAGGTGATGGCCTTCGTGATTTGGGTAATAGGCGGGAAGAAATGTTAGCCGTATTTAAATCTGAATTGGATAAAAGAAACATTTCTTACGAGTGGGTTCGGGGAACGTTTGACGAGCGTGAGGCGAAAATCATATCAGCAGTTAATTTAATCTTGAAAAAATATTAATGCATCCTCAATCCTTAGAAAATATTTCGGCAACGGCCAAAGCTTTCAGAGACGGTTATAAACCAATGAAGGTCAGTTTAACCTTAACTTCTCTAACCACCTACTGAAGAAAATATCATAAACGGATAATACACGTTTGTTGCCTATTACCTCCTGATAAATAAACTCTTTGTCAAGAAGTCCCTTAACGGATTTAAGAACAGCAGCCGAACTTCCTAATCTATGCTTGTGGACAAAATCATGAGCCGTTGGGGAAGAGATTGATCCTTCCTTGGCTATGGCGCTAAGCAAACGCCACTGGTTTTCCGGTAAAATATTTTTGTAATTATTATAGGCGATTTCATTTTCCAGAAGGATACTCATAAAAATATTTTTAACATCATCAGCACTCACCATTTTAGGATTTAATGCAAACAGCTTGTTGCAAACCATTTGAACATAGAAGGTGTGAGACCTTGTCCAGTTCAGAATCAATTGTATTTCAGTGTCCTGGATTTTCATTTTCGCAATTGAAAACTGCTCTTTAATAAAAGATGTGTATTCATCGGCATTGATTTTCGTGAGGCTCATCATTTGGGTGGAGCTAAAAAAGGGGCGCGAAGCCTCCATGAACATTTGACCAATCAGGTGCTGCTGGCTTCCGGAAAAAATAAAATTGATATTTTTCAATGACTGGATATTAGTACGAAGCCAGCCTTCCAATCTTTTCTCCGGGTACTGGGTGATTTGCTGAAATTCATCAAAGGCAATGATCACCGGTTTGGGCAATTTTTCCAGGATAGAAAGCAACTGTTGTATAGTTTGGTTCTTACTATCCTCATGCGAAAGTGCAAAAGTGATTTCCGGTTTTTGGGAGAAGTCATCATACGAGATAACCGGACGAAGCGATTTAATAAAGCGCCATATAATTTTGCCAATTGTATTTTCTTCAGGATACGCCCTGGCAATTGAAGTAGCCAGACTTTCTGTAAAGTGCTTTAGGTTCTCTGTAGCAAAAACATCTACATAAACAGTAATGAACCCTTTTTTGTTAAGCTGGTGGAATACATGATGGATGAGATCGGTCTTACCCATTCTTCGAAGGGAATGAAGGGTAATGTTCCGCCCGTTGGTTAGCGCATTTATTATGGATTTCGCTTCACTCTTCCGGTTGCAAAAATACTCCGGCCCACTATAACCATTCACTGGAAATGGGTTTTTGACTCTTTTTTCCACGAAATCGAAGTTGATGTAACCAAAAGTAAGTAACCAAAGGTTACTTACCAAAGGTTACTTGGGATACCGGGGGGAAGATACGGTTTAGCGTATCGTCCCTTTCTGGCGCAATGCGTTCGTGGCATAATGGCTCCTCAATCCTTAAAAAATATTTCAACAGCGGCCATGCCGAGAGGAATGATGAGGGCAGTAACCAATTGCCATACCATCGAAAGTTCGAAAGGCCATTCGTTAATATTTTTCAAATGACCTTGCAGTTCAAATAACTCCTTCAACCGCTTCATGTTTTCCGGTGACGGGTTTTCGATGGATTGTTCCAGGGCGGTATCCAAATGAAAAGAGAAGGCATCCAACTTTTTGTATTTTACCTCCGACATAATTTTATGAATACCCATTTGGGGTACTATAAAAAACAGGAAGATGGACAAGGCTCCGAAAACCGACCAGAGCATACCAACCATGGATGAACTGAAAGGTGATAAAATCAAAAACACAACCGCAATAAAAAAAGAAACTGAAATGGAGAGCGCCATTCTGAAATAAGCCATGCCTAATGTCTGGAGCCCGGTGCCGCGCACCTGGAACGAACTCACTTTCACTTTAAACCGGGCAAGCGCAAGCGGCATGGTTGCAGCCTTGGCCAAGGCCCAGAGTGAAATGCCCAGGAAGAAATAACCCACAAAATGGTATCCGTGCCGGAATATCAAAAGCCCAGTGGAATCCGCAGTCAATTTTCTAATGATCGGATCCATGGTGTAGCCCGATACCAGGCCCACCAGTAAGCCGAAGGCAATCGGCATCCAGCCTTCATAACATTTTCGCAGTTGAAGCGAATACCAGGCTTCCAAATCATCGGCAGGTTTGTCAATGAATGTGGGAAGGTGAAAGGCCAGTTTGGTCAGTTGCTTCGAACAAAAAATAGTGTTAATAAAAATGGAAATAAAAAAAATAATGGGTCCTCCAAACAAGGATGGGCCGGCAGGGCTGCCGGGGATGGATTGTTCAATCAGGTAATCAGCCAAATAAAGTAATTCCCAAAAAACTATTATGCTGAGCCAGGGAGGAAGGGGAATAAATTTAACAGCTTTTTCGTGGTATGATGTGATTCGCATTGGGCTTCAAGGTAGAAATATATTTTATTTTCATCCCGCTATTCTGGCACCAGTTCAAGCAATGCTGACTTGAATTTAAGAAATCAAAAAGTCTTTCCTTTCATTTCGGATTTAAAAACCTCCACGCACTTCCGGTCTTGTAAGGTCACATAACAAGTCTTACTATCCTTTCCACCAAATGTAATGTTGCTGGTCTTAAGTCCTTTCATCTGAACCTCGCGCAACAACTCACCGTTGGGCGAGAGAATCACAATGGTGCCTTTACCGTATCGGGTTGCGTAAAGATTGCCTTCGGCATCGCATTTCATGCCATCGAAGCCGTGATCGGGAAATTCAGCGAATAGTTTTTTGTTGCTCAGGTTGCCGGCTTCGTCCACATCAAACTTCCAAATCTTGCGCTGCACACTTTCATTCACGTACAATGTTTTCTCATCCGGGCTTAGGGCGATGCCATTGGTGGTGCCCATACTATCGGCAAGGAGAATGGTTTGGCCATCCGGTTCAATGCGCCACAGTTGGCCGGTGCTGGCTTTCCAGTTGGGATCGGAAGCAAAAATCTGATCGCGTTTGTTTATGCAAATGTCGTTGGGTTGGTTGAAGGCATCGTTGTGGGCAAACACAGAAACGACTTTCGTTTTCATATCCACTTTCAAAATGTTGTGGCCAGTCCAATCCGCTAACAGCATTTCACCTTTAGAGTTGAACTGGATAGCATTGGCAATACTGCTATCAGGCAGGGTAACAAAAAGGGACGTATTTCCTTTTTCATCTACCATGCCAACAGTGCCGTCCTTTTCAAAATTCACCACGTATAAAATTCCATCCCTATAATTTGGACCTTCGATGTTGTTTGTAAAAAGGTTTTCTGCAGTGAAATCGGAGGCTGTGTATGAAACTTCTTTCGAAGTGCAGGCCGCAAATAGAAAAGAAAAAAAAATAATCTTTTTCATGCACGACCGGCTCTGTGCCCTTTCATGGAGTAATATAGAATGTAGAGATAGCAGGGAACCATCAGCCAGTAAGCCTGTTGAGTGCCAATTGATTCAACTTCTGAAAGTTTACCATACACGAGGGGAAGAATGGCGCCACCCGCAATGCCCATGATTAGCAAAGCCGATCCAGTTTTAGTGAACTTTCCTAATCCTTCAATAGCCAGGGGAAAAATCGCTGGCCACATCAAGGCGTTGGCTAAACCCAGCAATGCAATTCCGGCAACAGAGACATACTTGGTGGTCAACACGGCCAAGACGGTGAACACCACCCCGATGATGGCACTGATTTTAAGTGCTTTCTCCTGCGAGAGATATTTTGGGATAGCCGCAATCCCCACAACATAACCGATCAGCATACAGGCCAGCGTGGCTTGTGTAAAATACCGGGCAACCGAAAGTTCAATTCCCAGTGATTTTCCGTAACTAATAATCGTATCACCGGCCATCACTTCAACACCCACATAACAGAAAATTGCCAACACCCCAAGCAAGAGGTGCGGAAATTGAAGTACACTGGTTTTGCCTGTACCCGAATCTGTTGTTTGCCCCCCGTTTTCTTCCTTGATATCGGGCAGGGGCGAAAACAAAATCCCGACAGCCAGAAAAATCAGAACAATGGTGATGATGGCATAAGGAACGATTACCCGTGCTGCTAAGGCATCTAATTCTGCTGCCCTGGTTAATGCATCCATCGCTTTCAACCGCGCCTCAATACCATCCGCATCGCTCAAAGCGATATATCCGAAAACCAAACCCGCAATTATGCCTGCTACTTTATTGCAAATGCCCATGATGCTGATTCGCGATGCCGCACTTTCAATCGGGCCGATGATTGATACATATGGATTGGATGCTGTTTGAAGTAATGCCAGTCCGGTACCAATAATAAAAAGCCCAATCAGAAAAAGATTGTAATTCCTTGCCTGCGCTGCCGGTATAAACAAGGCGGCCCCAATAGCCATAATGAATAACCCAACCGACATGCCTTTTTTGTACCCGGTCTTTTCTAATACCAAGGAAGAAGGTAACGCCATCACTGTGTAGGCAATAAAGAATGCGGTGGCTACCAGGTAAGATTGAAAATCACTTTCCAATTCACACGCGATTTTAAGATAAGGAATGAGTGTGCCATTCACCCACGTAACAAACCCGAAAATAAAAAACAAGATGCCTATTATGGTGATGGACATGATGTATTCGGAATTTTGGCGCGTGGTTGTCATAGTTGGTTAGGTTAATGGTTATCGGGCAAAAAGTAGGCAGTTGGCAACAGGCAATCGGCAGGCTGAGCCGGGTGACCTGCCTACTGTTGCCTGCCTATTGCCTACTATTTAAATGTCATTTCGCCTAAAGTCATATTTTTGCACCACATAAAAAACATCCTTTACATTTTAAATCATTTTTCTTGAGTTCATCTAAAAACCTCGCCCTGCTGGTGATGGCGGCCGGCATGGGCAGCCGCTATGGGGGTATCAAACAAGTCGATGGCTTTGGCCCCAATGGCGAAACCATCATGGACTATTCCTTATATGATGCATTGAAATGCGGATTCACACGAGTGGTTTTCATTGTGCGCGAAGAAATCCGGGAAACCGTGAAAGAAATTTTTATTCCTAAACTGAAAGGGAATGTGGAGGTACACTTCGTTAATCAAACATTGGATAAGTTTGTTCCATCAAAGTTTGGAACCCCAGATCGCAAAAAACCCTGGGGTACCACGCACGCCATTTTGTGTGGCAAAGATGTAATCAAAGAACCCTTTGCCGTTATCAATGCCGATGATTTTTACGGCCGTGAGGCTTTTGTATCGCTCGCCCGTTTCTTACGCCAAGCCCAACCCGGCAATCATGGCATGGTGGGCTACCAGTTAAAAAATGTGATGTCGGAATACGGAAGTGTGTCGAGAGGCTATGCAGAGGCTGATCAAAATAAGTTGCTTACGCGATTGACCGAGCTTACCAAAATTGTGCGGGAAGGGAATAAAATCATTTCGAAGGAAGCCACGGGCGATAGGGAACTCAACCCGGATGCTCCCATTTCCATGAACTGCTGGGGCTTTCTTCCCGAAGCGTTTGACATATCAGAAAAACTATTTCATGAGTTTTTAAATAAAGAGTTTACCAACCCTACCGCTGAATTTTACATTGCCCTGATGGTAACAGGAATGATTAACCGGGGATTAGGCAACGTGCATGTTATCCCCGGAGGGAAGAAATGGTTTGGGGTAACGTACAAAGAAGATAAAGAGGCAGTGGCCAATAGCATTAGACAATTAGTCGCTGCTGGAGAATATCCGGATCGTTTATGGTAAATTTCAGAAACCGATTACCATCAACATGGAAGTAACTAACCCCATCATCCAACACGTTCTCTCGGGCTTCGGGCTGGGATTTTCCAGTAGTCACATAAAAAAACTGGGGAACGGCCACATCAACGAAACCTTTCTGCTCAATGGCCCTTCCAAATTTGTTTTGCAACGAATCAATACCAATGTTTTCACCAAACCTGAAATCATTGCCAGCAACTTAAGGATGGCCTCGTCTTATCTCGCAAAAAATTTTCCCGGCTATCTCTTTCTGAGTGCAGCTCAAACCAAATCAGGAGATGATATGATGTGGGATGAAGAAGAATCTCCGTGGAGATTGTACCCCTACATCAGCAACACCATTACGATGGACAGTGTTTCCACACCCGAAGAAGCCTTCGAAGCCGCTAAAGGCTTTGCCTCGCTCACCAAAAAACTGGACGGTGTTTCCGTTGACAAATTTAAACCGACCATCGATCGCTTCCAGGATTTAGTGTGGAGGTTCGAGCAATTGCAGGACGCCATTCAAAACGCTCCTTATGAAAGACAGCTTGAAGCCGAATCGGCCATTGAGCAAGCGTTGAGTTTTGATTACCTCGTTGATGAATACATAGACTGGACGCAGAGTGGAAAACTTAAATTGCGTGTAGTACACAACGACACTAAAATCAACAACATACTTTTTGATACGCGCTCAAACAAAGCAGTGGCCGTGATTGATCTGGACACACTCATGCCCGGGTACTTCATTTACGATCTGGGCGACATGGTGCGCACGTTTGTGAGCCCGGTGAGTGAAGAGGAGCATGACCTGTCGCAAATTTCTTTTCGGTTTCCTTTTTACCAGTCCCTGCTGGATGGATACCTGTCGGAAATGAATGATTGCCTGACGGTTGATGAGAAGGAAGCCATTCCCTACTCTGGTATGATGATGACTTACATCATGGCCATCCGGTTTTTAGCGGATTATTTAAATGGCGATATTTACTACCATATTGATTATGCCGAACAGAATTTAGTGAGAGCCAGTAATCAATTGAGACTTTTGGCTTTGATCAAACAAAACGTCAGACCAGATATTGAAGAGTCTGACAACGAGTAAAGGAACCATCAACAATATGATACGCAAACCCTTCAACCTTAAACAGTGGATCACCGATAACCGTGACCTGCTCAAGCCACCCGTTGGCAATAAAAATTTATATG
>JAYUHI010000071.1:0-13954 GCA_043767095.1 Bacteroidota bacterium | reverse complement strand
GTCAAACGAAAATCCGTAGTACACAAACCGGAACCCGAAAAAACAGAACCACCTAACACACAGCTATTTCTGAGCGGATAACTGCAATCTGGGTTAGTCTGCATAAACCCGCTAGAGCCCGCTTCCGTGGAAACAGAAATAATCTGTTCGGGCAGCCGGTTGAACAGAGCCAGATACACCACGGCATGCCCGCTTTCATGAACGGCAATAATGGCCTGCCTGTCATTTCGTTTTGACTCGCGTAGTTTTTCGAGGGCCAATTCCACAGGCTCCGTAATTCGATATGGAACCGAGTTGTTGATCTTGCAGTCCACCAGAAGGCAATTGTTCTCAAAAGACAAGTGTATCACATCACAGCGAACTTTATTAACCAGGATGTTGGCCACAATCTTCGGCAGTTTTGCCTCAATAAGATTGCTGATGGTGCTGAGCAAAGGGCGGGCGCCCTGGGTGGGATACACTCCTTCATTAAAAAGCAATTGATGTACGCTTTCGTCAAAATTTATTTGAATGTCGGTCTTGATCTTAAAGTATTGTTGAATGCGCTTCAATTCAAGGGTAATCAATGACCCGAATGCATCCGTATTGAGCGATGGATAAATAATATGGTTGTTGCCCAATCTGGATATTTGCTCCGGCCTGAACCGGTGACGAAGGGAATCCTTAATTTTCGTGATGGTTATTTTCCTGGTGTAGTCGTAAAAACTATCAGCGGAGATGTCAGCGCTCATGTTCGAAGATATTTGATAAGCCTCATCTAAGTTACCCACTACAAAAATTATAGCTTTGGAGCAATCATATAGTTTGGGTTTACACGCTTCATCATATAATTGCTTAAGGAGAGACAGGGTTTGGATTTCGTTTAATTTTGAAAATGTCCTGTGGATAATTGTATCGGTCAGAAACCGGTTAGGGAAAATTGATTTCAAGGCTTCATTTGTTTCGGAAGGGAAAAATAAGGTGATCTTATTTCGTTTTTCAATTGATAGTCTCCTACGGATTCTGCGTCTTGTAAATGCCTGGCCTTCGAAAATTGACAAGAACTCTCTTAATCCTTTTGTCACCACACCATTTTTTGATTTGACACCAGCCTTAACACACTCTTCCATAAGCAATATGACCTTACCCAAATGCCAGACTTCAGAGTCAATGTCCACCATTTTATATTTTCCAGTATCGATAATTTCCCATATCATTCGGGAGCTTGGTCTTTCAACTTCGCTTCCGTTTTTAATTGTGCGGGCATGTTGGAATTCATCAAACATCAATATGAATTGATCGTTCCCTTTATGTTTAATAAGGTCTTTTATTTCACGCTCAAAAGACCAACGGTCCGATGAAGACTCACCCAAGTCAAACGGTACCAGTTTATTATCAAACCCAATTAGTTTGGCAAACCTGTTCACCAAACTTGTCTTGCCCACGCCCGTCATACCCCACAGGTTTATGATGGTTGGCTTTTGTTGAAACTCGGGGAAGATGTACCAGGCGCGGCTCATATCGATTAAGCGGTCAATGGCATCATCAATGCCAACAAATTCTTTCTTGAGTTGTACCCTGGTGGTTTCAAGGGTTTCATTTTTCAGGATGATTTCCTTTTGTTGCGCTGGAGAAATATTTTTCATAGCTGCCTTCGTTTTGTTGTGAAGTCAAAGATTAGCCATGGAGTACGTCAGGATGTGTCGTTTAGAGTAAAAAAAGGGTGCATTTCAAATTCCCCTCGCTGAAGCAGCAACAAAGGTGGCATAACCTTTCGCTGTCAACTTTCCGAAAGTTTAAAACTTTCGGAAAGTTAACTGGAGCAGGAATAAGGATGCTGGCAATTGCGTTGATTATCTCTTGAAAACAAAGGGTTATATATAATTCCCCTCGCTGAAGCAGCAACAAAGTTTGCATAACCCTGATCGGCCAAAACTGGAAAGACCTCTAAACCTTAATAGAAAATATGCTGTGTACCCGTAAACCCTTATTACCTTATTGGGCTTACAGAATAAGGTAATAAGGTTCATTATCATTGTTGATTGCATTTCTACTAAGGTTACATCGCGTGGTGCTGCGTTTGATTTTAAGAAAAAAGACAAGGGGTTATATATAATTGTCGCGTGTATTAAATGAGGCCGCTCCTATGGAGCTACTTCGACAGCATTCGCTCATCGCTACCAAAAGTTTGCCCGCCATCTGGCGGGGCTACCTTATGGTAGATATTAATCTGGTTTGAAGCAATGAATCCCGTAGGGATGACCTAATCAATCGCGTCAATTTGAGATGCACCAAAAAAAAGTATGCGTGTTGATTCCTTTTAGAAATCCTTACTTTTGGCCGTTAAGAGCATCTGGAACAAATGAAAAAACGTTGGGTTTATCAGGCAGCACCATCACCTGAAAAGGTGAAAGAACTCAGCAGTTCTCTCAACATCAATTCCTTCCTCTCCGGTATTCTCCTTCAACGCGGCATTGATTCATTCGATAAAGCAAAGCAATTCTTTCGGCCATCCCTTGATCAATTGCATGATCCATTTCTGCTCACCGATATGGAGCAAGCCGTGGAGCGCATGCATCGGGCCATTCAAAACAGCGAGAAGATTTTAGTTTATGGTGATTACGATGTCGATGGCACTACATCGGTTGCCCTGGTTTACAGCTACCTGAAAACGTTTTATCCGAATTGCGAATTCTATCTTCCTGATCGCTACAAGGAAGGCTACGGAGTCTCAGAGGCCGGCATTATCTGGGCAGAAGAAAACGGGTACACGCTCATCATTGCCCTTGACCTGGGCATCAAGGCGGTCAACATGGTAATGCTGGCCAATCACAAAGGCATCGACTTTATCATTTGCGATCATCACCTTCCCGATGCTGAAATACCACAGGCTGTTGCTGTGCTTGATCCGAAGAGAAAAGACTGTCCATACCCATTCAAAGAATTGAGCGGTTGTGGTTTAGGATTTAAGCTGATCCATGCTTACGCCCTGCGATACGCTAACCCAAAAGGTGTTTTTCAATATCTTGATCTGGTTGCTGTAAGCATTGCCTCCGATATTGTTCCCATCTCCGGTGAAAACCGCATCCTGGCTTTTCAGGGTTTGCAACGCCTGAACGAAAATCCATCGCCCGGTTTAAAAGCGTTGAAAGAAATATCGGGGATTAAACAAGCGCTGGATATTTCGGGGATTGTGTTTACGCTTGGCCCGCGCATCAATGCGGCAGGTCGGGTGGCCCATGCACGAGGAGCTGTTGAGTTGCTCATCTCATCTTCTGAAGAAGAAGCCCTTGGGCTGGCAGAGAAATTAAATTTAAAGAATGACCTGAGACGCGAGTTCGATATCAACATCACAGAAGAAGCTTTAATGATGATTGATGCGGATGAAGAAATGAAGAATTCACGGACTACTGTTTTATTCAAAGATACCTGGCACAAAGGTGTGATTGGTATTGTGGCCTCACGCTGCATTGAGAAGTATTACCGGCCAACCGTAATACTCACACAATCCAACGGAGTCATCACCGGCTCTGCCCGAAGTGTGCATGGCTATGATCTCTACCAGGCCATTGAAGCCTGTGGCGATTTGCTCGAAAAATTTGGCGGCCATAAATACGCGGCCGGCATTACCTTATTGCCAGAAAAACTTCCTGCTTTCCGAAAGCGATTTGAAGAAGTGGTTTCATCCACCATCACGAACGATCAACTGGTGCCGGTAGTGGATATTGATTCTATCATTAATCTCGATGCCATCACCTGGAAATTCAATAATATACTCAAACAAATGGCGCCCTTTGGCCCGGAAAATCAAAAGCCGGTGTTTGAGGCACGAAATGTGTTTGTCCAGAATTCCCTCACCATGTTTAAAGACAGGCACCTTCGTTTTCTGGCGGGACAAAAAGGAAATAATTCCGTTTACCAGGCAGTGGGGTTCGATCAGATTGAACATTATGAGCGGATAGCCGCAGGGGATTTTTTTAGTATGGCCTTTACTTTGGATGAGAATACATTCAATGGGGAGACATCATTACAATTACGGATTAAAGATTTAAAGTTTGAATAGAGTCTTTTATTTTGAACCACATAACTACATAGGCACATAGAATATACACATAGAAAAGAATAACTATGTGAATGCCTATGTGCCTATGTTCCTATTGTGGTTCAAAATTTTTGACCATGGATTGATGATCGATTACAATCTCAGAATTCTTTTATAAAAGATTAATATCGCACTAAATGAAATTACGCGCAGAGAGCCTGTTCAAAAAATATAAAAGCCGCACGGTGGTGAACAACGTTTCCGTGCAAGTGGGCCAGGGCGAAATTGTTGGGCTGCTCGGGCCCAATGGTGCCGGCAAGACCACCAGTTTTTACATGATCGTGGGTTTGATAAAACCAAATGGCGGTGAAATTTTTCTGGATGATGAAAACATTACCGAACTGCCCATGTTTCAACGCGCCAAGCTGGGCATTGGCTACCTGGCTCAGGAAGCTTCAGTTTTCAGAAAACTGAGTGTGGAAGAAAACATCCTCGCCCCGTTGGAAATGCGACACGTTCCAAAGAAAGAGCGCAAAGAAAAAATGGAAAAACTGCTGGAAGAATTCAGCTTAACCCACGTGCGAAAAAGCATGGGCGTAGTGCTTTCGGGAGGTGAACGCAGAAGAACAGAAATTGCCCGAGCCTTGGCGGTTGATCCCAAATTCATTTTGCTCGATGAACCCTTTGCCGGGGTTGACCCAATTGCTGTGGAAGAAATTCAATCCATCGTTCAGCGGCTCAAACAAAAAAATATAGGCATACTCATTACCGATCATAACGTGGATGAAACCCTCACCATTACCGACAGGGCCTACCTGATGGTGGAAGGAAAATTATTCCGCCAAGGAACAGCTGAAGAACTGGCCAACGACCCGATGGTGAGGAAAGTTTACCTGGGCCAGAACTTTCAGTTGCGCAAGTCAATGGTTAAAGTGTCATAACCTGTTTTCTCAAAGGATTTCTGAGACAGTTCCTGATTTTCCGCACTCCCTAAGATGATCTTTGTAAGGGATTGCATAATCTGAACCTCCTATTTTGGATAAATAATTTTTCGCCATGAGTATGTTTGCCATATTAGTTGGTATCCTTTTTCTTACTGCAATTGTTGATCTGATTGTAGGTGTTAGTAACGATGCTGTAAATTTTTTGAATTCAGCCATCGGTTCAAGAGTAGCCTCTTTCCGTACAATTTTTATTGTGGCGAGCCTGGGCGTGCTGCTGGGCTCCACTTTTTCCAGCGGCATGATGGAAATTGCCCGCAATGGTTTATTCAATCCCGGTTATTTCACCTTTCGCGAAGTGATCTACATTTTCCTGGCCGTGATGTTAACCGACATTATTTTGCTGGATATTTATAACGATTTCGGATTGCCTACTTCCACAACGGTGTCCCTGGTGTTCGAGTTACTAGGTGCTGCTTTCGCCACGGGCATCTTAACCTCGATGGACAGGAACATGACCTGGGACTCCATCTCGTTCAAAGAAATTATCAACTTCTCAAGCGCCATCACCATTGTTACAGGAATTTTTCTTTCCATTTTTCTGGCCTTCTTTTTCGGCACTATCATTCAACATATTTCACGAATCGCCTTTACCTTCTCGCTAAAAGAATCCTTGAGAAAGTATGGCGCCATCTTTTCCGGTCTGGCCGTTACCACCATTATTTATTATTTGCTTATCAAAGGAGCAAAGGGCAGTTCATTCATCAGCGATGATCAGGTGACGTGGGTTATCGATAATACATGGACCATCAACATGGTTTCGTTTGTGTTGTGGAGCATCGTCATTCAACTGTTGATGTGGTGGAAAGATATCAACCCGTTAAAGTTTGTGGTTTTGTTAGGCACCTTCGCCCTGGCTATGGCTTTTGCGGGCAATGATTTGGTCAACTTTATTGGAGTGGCTGTGGGTGGTTATATCGCTTTTCAATCGTGGTCAACTTCAGGCGTATCGCCCGATCAATACAACATGAGTATCCTTTCGGATAAATTTCAGACGCCCACCTGGATATTATTGGTTGCAGGATTTGTCATGATTATCACCCTGTGGACCAATGCCAAAAGCAGAAAAGTTACTGACACAGAAGTTTCCCTTGGCAGGCAAGAGGACGGGGATGAAAAGTTCAGATCAAATTGGTTCTCTCGTTTACTGGTTGGCATGGCACTCTCTATTGGTCGGTTGGTGGAAATGATCGTGCCCAGGAGTTGGTCGAAATCATTGGCGAAACGATTTGTAAAACACGATGAATTAGGAAAAGAAAAAGACAAACCATCTTTTGACCTGCTGCGTGCATCGGTGAACCTGCTGGTATCGAGTGTGCTGATTGCCTATGGCACTTCAAAAAAATTACCACTGTCCACCACGTTCGTCACGTTTATGGTGGCTATGGGCAGTTCCTTTGCCGACCAGGCCTGGGGCCGCGAAAGTGCAGTGTACCGGGTGGCCGGTGTAATGAATGTAATAGCGGGATGGCTTATTACAGCAGTGCTCGCATTTTCTTCTAGCGCATTGCTGGCCTTCATCATTTATAAAACAGGAACGCCCGGTGTTTTTGTCATTGCGGGATTAGCCGCCTTTTTGTTGGTGCGAAGCCATGTGGTTTTTTCGCGAAAGGAAAAAGAAGAGAAGAAGGCAACACAGGTATTTTCCAATAATCTGGAGAGCTTGTCGCAAGCCATTGATGAGAGCAAGGTGGTGACGATAAAAAATCTGAAGCTGGCCATCAAGGTTTACTCCACCAGCATCGAGGCGCTTGCAACCGAAAAGAAAAACGCCATCACCAAGGCCCTGGAAAAAATTCAACTGCTCAGACTTCAAAACAGTAAAGTGCAAAACAAAATCATCAAATATGTGCGCAAAATGCCGAAGCGGAATTTGCCGGCCAGCCGACTGTATATTTTGATGTTCAACTACATGCAGGATTTGTATCAAAGCGTGCAACTCATCAGCGAAAGTTGCATCGAGCACATCAGCAACTTCCATTCCCAACCATCAAAAGAATACCTGAAGGCTACTAATGAAATTGAAAAAATATTAACTGCGTATGTAGTTCACGTGTGTGAATACATTGGCAGCCCTGGCGTTAAGGACAATGATAAAATTGTGGAACAACATAGAATCTTGTCCGAACACATTAACAAAACTTCGGATCGTATTATTACAGAAATTCAAAATGGTGATGTGGGAAACCGCATTGGTATGTTGCAAATGAAATTGCTGCTGGAAACCAAGGACATTCTCACTACCATCCACAACATGTATGGGTTATATCACGAGTATCATAAACAAGATAAGTGATGTTGCCTTTCCCTCGAAGGTTGTAAGATTAAGATTCACAAGAAAATCCTAAGTCAAGGTATGGGCGGTATTTCATACTTTTGAGGTTTAATCCTCATGGAATTCCTAAACTCAATCCTAACCTGGGTCATGAAGAAGCGCATCCATCAAATGGAGCTCTTCACGAAATACCCAAACGAAGTACAGGACGAACTGCTCAAGCGACTGCTTCATACGGCCCGGCCCACTGAAATAGGCCAGCAGTATAACTTCGATGAGATTATCAATTACGATGATTTCCGGAACCGGGTTCCCATTCACACCTACGAAGACTTCTTTCCTTATATAGAGCGGTTAATGAAGGGCGAGCAAAATATTCTGTGGCCTACACCTATCAAATGGTTTTCAAAATCGTCAGGTACAACGAATGCCCGCAGCAAGTTTATTCCTGTTTCGCAAGAGGCGCTCGATGAGTGTCACTTCAAGGGTGGAAAAGACATGCTATCCCTGTATGTGAACAATTATCCTGAAACGAAAATTTTTAACGGCAAGGGGCTCGCCTTGGGTGGAAGCTTACAACCCAATAATCTTGACCCTACCAACTCCTCGCATTTTGGGGATGTCTCTGCCGTTATCATGCAAAACCTTCCGGTATGGGCACAACTCATCCGCACTCCGAGCCTGGAGGTTGCCCTCTTAAATGATTGGGAGGAGAAGATTGTAAAACTGGCAGAAGAAACTGCGTCTGTAAATGTTACCAGCATCTCAGGAGTTCCTACCTGGACAGTGCTTTTGCTGCAGCACATATTAAATAAGGAGCAGAAACCTATTTTGGAGGTTTGGCCCAACCTCGAAGTGTTCTTTCATGGAGCCGTTGCCTTTAAGCCGTACCGAAAACTTTTTAAATCTTTAATCCCCAGCGAGGACATGCGCTACTGGGAAACGTACAATGCGAGCGAAGGATTCTTTGGAATTCAAGACCGGAGTGACTCCGATGAATTGCTGCTCATGCTTGATTATGGAATTTTTTATGAGTTTCTCCCGGTTGAAGATTCGGAGCGGCCCGAGGCCAAAGCTTTAAGTCTGGATGAAGTAGAAATTGGAAAAAATTACGCCATGATTATTTCAACCAATGCGGGATTGTGGCGCTACAATATTGGTGATACCATTAAGTTCACGAGCAAATCACCTCACCGGATAAAAATTTCCGGTCGAACCAAGCATTTTATCAACGCATTTGGCGAAGAGATAATTATTGAAAATGCCGAGACGGCCATTACCCGCGCCTGTGAAATGACGGGTGCGGTGATCAATAATTTTACTGCCGCTCCCATTTATTTAGAAAGGGGTAAGCGGGGCGGACACGAATGGCTCATCGAATTTAAAACCCTGCCGGGGAGCATGGATGAGTTTACCTTCTTGTTGGATGATACCCTTCGGAAAATCAATTCCGACTACGATGCCAAACGCGCTCACGACCTGGCCCTGATCGCACCTAAAATTCATTCCGTTAAAGAAGGCACATTTTATACCTGGTTGAAAAAGAAAGGAAAATTGGGCGGGCAAAACAAAGTGCCGCGCCTGAGCAACTCAAGGGAAATTGTGGAAGAAATTTTATCCATCATGTAAATGATACACCGGCTGATTGGTGCATTACTGTTCTGCCTATCCGTTTCATACTCACAAACCCCAAAGCCGTTTGGAGCAAAGCCAAGCGCCAGCCAACTCAAGTGGCATGATTTGGAATACTACATGTTCATACACTTTGGCCCCAACACATTCACGAACCAGGAGTGGGGCACCGGCCTGGAAGACCCCAGAGTTTTCAATCCAACAAAACTTGATTGTCGACAATGGGTGAAGACAGCCCGCTATGCCGGCATGAAGGGCATCATTATCACGGCCAAACATCATGATGGATTTTGTTTATGGCCCAGTAAGTATTCCACCCACACCGTTCGCGAGAGCGCATGGAAAAATGGAAAAGGCGATGTGCTGAAGGAATTATCTGAAGCGTGCCGCGAGGAGGGATTGAAATTCGGTGTGTATTTATCTCCATGGGACAGGAACCATCCACTTTATGGAACTGCGGAGTACAACAACATTTTTTCGTATATGCTCAAGGAAGTTTTGGGCAACTACGGTGAGGTATTTGAACAATGGTTTGATGGCGCTAATGGTGAAGGCCCAAACGGAAAGAAGCAGGAGTATGATTGGAAGCTGTTTAACTCAACGGTTTATAGTTTGCAAAAAGATGCCATTATATTCAGTGATGGCGGGCCCGGTTGCAGGTGGGTTGGAAACGAAAACGGATATGCTGGCGAAACCAATTGGAATACCCTAAACGGAGATAAGGTTTATCCGGGCTATCCAAACTACAAAGAATTAACCCCTGGCCACGAGGATGGAACGCATTGGATACCGGCAGAGTGCGATGTTTCCATAAGACCCGGATGGTTTTATAGCCCGGAGACTGATAGCAAGGTTAAATCGCTGGAACAATTGGTTGATATTTATCTTGGATCCGTTGGACGGGGCGCCAATTTGTTGTTGAATGTGCCCGTGAACCGGGAAGGACTAATTGCAAAGGAAGATTCCATCCGGTTGATGGAATTTAATCAGGCAAGAAAAAAAATGTTTGCCATTAATCTGGCGGCAAAGGCGAAGGTTACGAGCGGCAAAGTATTGTTAAACCTATCCGACAGCAACATCGAAACGTTCTGGTCTGCCAAAAATAACACTCCGGTTTCCATTGAGTTGGAATGGACAAAACCTCAAAGCGTGAACTTCATTGTTTTACGGGAACACATTGCGCTTGGCCAGCGCGTTATTGAATTTTCTATTGAGCTATTTCAAGAGGGCCACTATGCGGAGGTTGCTCAAGGAACAACCATCGGGCACAAACGGATAATTCCGGTGCCCACATTGTTAACCAATAAAATCAGGATTACTATTAAAAAGGCAAAGGCAACTCCGGTTTTGCAAGAGATCGAGGTGTATTAGCTTACTTAAGCTGCATCAACGGGTCTACACCAAATAAGGCTTTCCGTCTTTCCGTCTGTGTTTTGTGCACCATAAATTCCTCAATCTTGAAGGATAAATTCCTAATGCTCCGGTGGAGCAAACTTTCAACAGATCTTTTAGGTTTTGCCAGCGTTTCAACAGGGGTTTTCATAAAATCAGGTGTTTGGGTTGATAGGCCAATCACCAGAATCATACCGAGGCAGTTAAAACCGGGAAAACCGTTGAATTTGCGAAATAGGGGTCTAAATGAGTTTTCGGGGAGGTGAATTGATTCCCAATTTGAAGTCAATAATCCCGCTTTCTTTATCCCAAATGCTTAAAAAGAAAGCCATGCCCTCTGAGGAGTTCACAACTTTGTTTGATAGGGGTTTTTCTAAAACTTCACGCGAAAGGTGGCAAATACATTTCTCCCCGGAGAATTAATGCCAGAGGCAAAAGTCCGGTATTGCAAATCCAACAAGTTATCTACCCCCGCCTGAATGGTAAAGTGTTTTTTAAAATCATACGACAACCTGCAGTTGATGGTGAACCAGGAAGGCATGCCCGCAACCGGTGCATACTGCAAATTATCCTCACCACTATTGCTGTAATCACGTAGGAATTTCTTACCGCTGAAATTGCTGAACAACTCTCCTTTCAGTTTCTGGCTTAGATAAGAGATGCCAACCCTACCGAATTGGGGAGGAATATGATCGAGGGGAGTGGAAGGCTCGCCATTCACTTTTACGCGGCCATATGTATAGTTATAGGAAGCGGAAAAAGTTAAATGAGAAGATAACTCCGCTCTTGCCTGGGCATTCCAGCCATACAGGTAAGCGTTGTCAACATTTTGGCTGCTCACTACATTGGCGGGAAACCCATTGTAAGTGACCGTAGATTGCCCATTGAATGTTGACGGCCTCACTGCAATAGCATCAAAAAACCGTGTGGCAAAAAATACCCCCTCAAGCCTCACCTTCTCGCCAAAAAATTTAGTCACACCAAAATCACCATTGATGGTTTTCTCCGGCTTCAGGTCTGGGTTGGGAACGACAAGCATTCCTGTAGTACTCGCAGAACCAACAACCGATTCAAATACTTTGGCCAGATCATCGATGTTGGGCGCCCGGTAACCACTGCTGGTCATCAGGGAAAATTTCCATGAGGTTGGTGTGAAAATGATGCCGAGGTTGCCACTGCCCACCAGGTTTTTCTGTCTGATCTCATTAAAAGGAAAGGCAAAAAAAGATTGGTCAACGAAAGTTGAATTCAATGTGCTGCCACCCAGGCGGATTCCATCGTTTAAAATCCACCGATCATTTATTTCTAAAGTATGCGTTGCATAAACCGCCCAAAAACTCATCGCGTTATTTCCATCGGGATAGCGCGTGTCTAAGGGGGTGATTGCCTGGGTGGAAATATTTTGTCGGAATGCAGTTGAAACCAAAGTATTGAATTGGCTGTCAAACCCATATCTCAATTTGTTGGATGCCCTGGTTCGCTGAAGATCAACCGTCAACGCATAAACGTTCACATTTTCTGCTCGGTGATTAAAGTTATTGCTGTTAAACCTCCGGTCGTTTCGACTTTCTTCAATTGACTGATAACTGGCCGTTGCCACGAGAGCATCCGCGAAAGCGCCAAGTCCATTTATTTTTGTTTGATGTGAAAACAAAAATCTTTTTTGAGGTCCGTAATACCATTCGGCAGAGCGCAGACCTGCACCTTGCGGATCCGTCAACCGGTCATACCTGGGAATGGTCGATGAGGTAGAATATTGGATATTCCACAGGTGTTCAGTTTTTTCGTTGGGTTTGAAAAGAAACTTTTGCAGCCAATCATACTGATGGTATCCGCTGAATTTCTGAAGGTATTTATTGCTGTTTGCTATCAGCGTGTCTCCAGAATTATCAGCCTTGCGGGCAGCAAAATATGGCCGAAGCCCAAATACAGTATCCAGCGATGGATTGGTTTTCTTGCCCATAATCAGATCACCAAAATCGCTGTAGGTAAAGGATGTAAGCGAGCCAAACTTACTACCCGATACATTGAAATCGATATGCGTAGTGGTTTCATTATTCACGCTTCCAAAACGGCTAAATGCATTTCCGGAAACTAGGTACTTCTTTTCTTGCGACAGTTCCGGGTTGCGTGTGTAGAAATGAACCACACCGCCAAGGGCATCGCTCCCATAAACGGTGGAGGATGGCCCAAACAAAACTTCAGCATGGTCTAACATATTGTTGTCCAACGTGATTGCATTTTGAAGATGACCTGCGCGGTAAATCAAATTGTTCATGCGCACCCCGTCAATCATGAGCAACACCCTGCTCGCTTCAAACCCACGTATCATTGGGCTGCCTCCGCCCTGCTGGCTTCGCTGCATGGCTACTACTCCTGTGTTTTGTAGTAAATCAGCAGTGGTTTGGGCGTTATAGTTTTTTATCATCGATGGAGTTATAATTTTAATTTGTTGAGCAACCGTGCGTCTTTGTTCAGGGATTTTATTAGCAGAAATCACAATCTCCTCCAGGTAAGAGGTCTTGATGGTGTCTTGCTTTTCATCGGGTTCAGCGTATTGGCCGAATGCTTTGACCAACAGCAATGATATTGTTACGGTTAAAATTAGTTTCATGGTATATGTATAGAGCAGGGTCAATGGCCCGCATGGATTAATGATTATGCCTGAGAAGGCAAACTTTATAATGAGAAAAAAGGGAAGGTCAGGAGCGAGGTGGCGGAGACGTGATTTCTACGAATGCCTGCGAAGATTGAAAAATGTATAAAGTAAAGGGTTGAAATGATTGGACCGATGGCGGAGCCACTGGCACAATAGAAGGAACTGTAAAGACCAGGGATAAATAATGCAACAGTGAAACGGGCGGGGTTTTATCATCTTGAGTAGCAGCATTCACCACCTGATTCAGAAAAGCGAATAGATTAGTTTCCGCTTCATCGTGCAAGGCGAACACAGTCACCCTGCCTTCATTAACTTCAATTTTGGCTACATCATACAACTCACCGTGCCACTCAATTTCATCTTCGCCCTTTTTTGCGTTTTCATATTGGGCAGTAGATAGGGATATTTTTTGAAGCTTCTCTGGCGAATCGGTTATGCTTGCTCTCATCTCCTGTCTGATTTGCCCCAGCCGGAAATAAAAATAAACATAGAACCCCGCCATGTTGGCAAGAAGAAAGAGGAGAAGCGATATGGAAAAATATCTTTTCAACAATGGGTCTTGAATTTAAAATTTTAAAAGACAATCCTTATTTGATCATCCTCAACATTTTCCCAAATTTCTGTGTCGCTCAATCGAATGCCTAAGTCTCTTGTCTTCCTCGCTGGGTCACCCATTTGCCGGGCAAAGTCGTCCCGGTAGGGACGGAATGTTTGTAGAATTTGAATTGAATATGAGAACCGTCCCGGTAGGGACGGAATGTTTTAAAATAACTGAAAACATTCCGTCCCTGATGGGACGGCCTCAACTCTGCCGTGTTCTCTACAAACATTCGCATCCCTGCCGGGATGAGGATTCAGGGTCATTGCAATTCATTTCATGACTTCTCTGCAATGGCCCGAACTCCCAACGGTTTCAATGAGCAAGGCTGGGTCACCCAACTTCAAAGAAAAAACCCATCCATCACTATTGAAAT
>JAYUHI010000070.1:0-2474 GCA_043767095.1 Bacteroidota bacterium | reverse complement strand
TGGATGGGTTTATGATGTAAGCAACGGGTTGATCAAAGACTTAAAAGTATCTATGCACGATGACTCGGAAATGCCCGATGTGTATAAATTTGAAAGGGGAAAGAAGGGGTAACGCATGTCTCCGCCTTGATTCCCCCGCCTTGGTTTGTGTCCACACAAACCAAGGTTAGTGGAGAAAAATTTGTTTGTGAGAAGGAAGCTATTGGGTCAAAATTACCCGCTCGAATTTTTCACTCCTTTTCTTAGATTTTAATTCCACCGATGAGCAACATCCAGGTTTTCAATCATCAAAAAATACGCAGCCACTGGGACGAAGATCAAGAGAAGTGGTACTTCTCCATTGTAGATGTAGTCGGTGTTTTAACCGATAGCCCAAACCCAAATAACTACTGGAAAGTGTTGAAACACCGTATGGCAAAGGAAGGGAATGAGTCGGTTACAAATTGTAACCAACTGAAAATGGTGTCCTCGGATGGGAAGTTTTACAAAACCGATGTAGCAGATACTGAGCAACTTTTAAGGTTAATTCAGTCGATCCCATCTCCCAAAGCTGAGCCCTTTAAAATTTGGTTAGCAAGAGTGGGCTATGAGAGAATTGAAGAAACCGAAGACCCTGAGTTGAGTTTTGACAGAGCAATGGAAACCTACTTGGCTAAAGGTTACACCAAGGATTGGATAAACCAACGGCTAAAGAGTATTGAAGTTAGAAAAGACTTGACTGATGAATGGGAAAAGCGAGGGGTGCGGAAAGGAATGGACTTCGCGATTCTTACCGACATCATCACCAAAGCATGGAGCGGAAAATCAGTGAAACAATATAAGAAACATAAGGACTTGAAGAAAGAGAACCTCCGTGACCACATGACCAATCTGGAATTAGTTTTGAACATGCTGGCAGAAGCAACAACCACAGAGATTTCGAAAGAAAAGAATCCCTGCTCAACGATGTTTATAATTCTAAAATCAGCTTGGCCAGCGATTCACTTTATACGTGCAGGCTCACCGCCAATTTCAAAGAAGACAACCCCGAAATAATTGCCGAAGTAATTGCCGAAACGATGGGACTTGAACTCACCAAGAAGGAAGATCAGCTTATTTTGAGTGGCAAGGGATGCGACAAATAAATTCTCCGTGATGCGCACCTGTTGGATTTTGATTTTTCTTGCGCTTGCAAAAAATAGTGCCCCTGCCCAACCAAGCGCACCCATTCTTGAAAGAAAAATATCGATCACAGCCAATGATGAAACTATTCCGTCTGTCCTTTTGCGCATAAGCAAGGCGGGTGGGTTTTCATTCTCTTACAACAGTGCCATCATTTCGCAGGAGCAAAAGGTTTTATTGAACATGACCGAAAAACCAGTGCGCGATGTGCTTAACACAATTTTTAATGGCACACTGAACTTCAAAGAAAAAAACAACTACCTCATCATTACCAAAGCCCCACCGCCTTTAAAAAAAAACGACCTAACCATAATCGTTCTTAACGGCTACATTGAAGATGGGGCGACCGGAGAAAAAATTGCGCAGGCCAGCGTGTATGAAAAGAGTTCAGTCACCTCCTCCGTCACCAACGAATTTGGATATTTTAAACTGAGGCTCGAAAAGAAAACAGACTCCGTTTCCATTTCAGTGAGCAAAAAAAATTATCGCGACACCTTGGTGAGCATCACCGCACCGGGCGATCAATACTTTACCATCACAATCAAACCATTGAAACAGGATTCTGTTTTGATCTCAGCCCGAACCGAAGATGTTGACACCACGAAAGGCGATGCGCCAAAAATTGAATTCCCTTACGGGGATGAACCCAATGTTCAAAACATTTACGACACACTTCACCGGTTGGTGCAGGTTTCTTTCCTTCCGTTTATAGGAACCAATGAACGGTTGAGCGGCAACGTGATCAACGATTACTCCATCAATTTTTTGGGAGGCTACTCGATGGGCACGCGCCAGATTGAATTGGGTTTCTTTTTCAATATGGACAGGGCCGATGTAAGTTGGCTGCAGCTTGCTGGCTTCGGAAACTTGGTTGGGCGGAACATGTACGGCATTCAGGCGGCAGGATTTTTTAATGTGAACGGGGGCGAAACAAAAGCGGTGCAGCTTGCCGGGTTTGCCAACACCAATCTTGGCGAAAGCCAGGGAGTGCAATTGGCAGGCTTTTCAAATGTAAATCTTCGCGGCATGAATGGAGTACAAGTGGCAGGGATCGGCAATTTTACCAACGGAAATTCGCGTGGCGTGCAAGTTGCTGGGTTCGCCAATGTTCAGGTAAAAAATTTTAATGGGTCGCAGTTTGCAGGGGTTTCCAACATCGCCACCGAAAAAATTTCGGGCTCACAGGTTTCCGGGCTTTTCAATTACGCAAGGCGCGTGAGGGGAACTCAAATCGGGTTGATAAATTATGCCGATAGTTTGGGCGGTGTGCCTCTGGGATTGTTCAGTATCGTGAAAAAGGGGTATCATAAAAT
>JAYUHI010000069.1:0-2478 GCA_043767095.1 Bacteroidota bacterium | reverse complement strand
GTTCTAAAAATTCAATTGATTCCTTTAATCACCTCATTCCATGCCGTTGGCTTGGCAGGCCTGTTTCCCCCACGCGAGGCGCGTGGCAGACCCACGCGCTTTGCGTGGGGGAATGATAAGCGGAAATTGAATTTTTAGAAGTCCCCTTTGCTGAATTGTTTATCTTTAACCTATGATAAAAAAGTCACTTGACATCATCCTCCTGGGTGCAATTATGTTTGCCCTGGCCTCATCATGCCATGAGAAAAAAGAAGCGAATGTTCATGAACGAAAAAAAAATACAAGAAAGATTTCCATCGGGGAAATTGAATCGGGAATAAAGAACTTCATTCAAGAGAAGACAAAAGAAAACGGTGGATATTTTCAGGTACACGATAGGGGACAGGAATTTCGTATGAAACTTGTTCGGGTACATACCGAATACCTGGCTAACCTGGGCCCGAAAAGCCATTTTGCATGTGTAGATCTTGCCGATGAAAGCGGTGATGTGTATGATGTAGACTTTTTCCTTAATGGAGAACCAGGAGCAATGGATGTAACCGAGACCAGTGTTCATAAATTAAATGGTAAGCCTTACTATGCCTGGAAACAGCGACAGAATAAAACGTGGCATCGGGTGCCGGTAAAGGATGCCTCCACCCGCTTACTGGGAGTAATAGAAGGAAGCGATTCATTTGAATTTTATTATCGTGTTGAACTACCAGAAATCAAGGGAGATGCAAAAATGTGGATTCCGATTGCAACGACTGACAATTACCAATCGGTAGAAATAACATCCATGAAAGTACCCGTTGAATACAAACTACTCAAGGATAAAGAGTTCAATAATACCATCCTGTATCTCGAACCGCACACTTTGCAAAGCCAAAAAACAATAGAGATTACTTATAAAGTGAAGCGCGTGGAAAGGGGGCCGATGGATGAAACAGAACCTGTGGATGGCAGGTACCTGACGGATAATCGATTAATGCCGGTAGGGGGTCGCTTCGCAGAAGTTGCTAAAGAAGCTACAAGAGGGCGCGATGAAAGTGCGCTCATGAAAGCCCGGGCGTTGTATGACTACATCATTGATAACATGCGTTATATGAAGTATGGTAACTATGGAAAGGGTGATGCCAATTACGCCTGCGATGTGCGAACAGGAAATTGTACGGAATTCCATTCATTTTTTATTTCACTCGCCAGGTCTTCCGGAATTCCGGCCAGGTTTGCAGTAGGTGCGTCCATTCCTTCCGAAAGGAATGAAGGCGGCATAGATGGTTACCACTGTTGGGCAGAGTTTTATGCAGAAGGTAAATGGTGGCCAATTGATATAAGTGAAGCCAATAAATACACCGCACTGGCCACCTATTATTTTGGCCACCATCCAGCCAATCGAATTGAGTTTAGCCAAGGCCGCGATCTCAAAGTTGAACCTGGTCCTGCATCAGGGCCTATTAATTTTTTGGCGTATCCCTTATTAGAAATCAACGGCCAAGAAGCTGCCACGAAAACAACATTTTTGTTTAAGCGGCCCAACACTCCAGCATTATAAAGGGACTCACTAATTTTTAGTAGAGTCTGCGGGGTGCTCGGTAGAATCAGCAGGATGTTCAGTAGAGTCCGAAGGATGCTCAATGGAATCCGAAGGATGCTCACCGGTAGCATTTTCTTCTTTATTGCCTTGTTTGCCACAAGAGACAATGGCCGCAGCCGAAAGTACCATGAGGAAAATAATTGTTGCGAGTCTTTTTTTGAATGTTAACATAGTAAGAATTTAGGTTTTGGTTATAAAACTGCATCTAAGATATAACTTTTGATTGAATATTTATAACCCGACAAGAGTTATATAATGGCGTTGAGTGACGCCTGCCCCGCACTTGGCGGGGTTAAGTAGCTTTGGCATCCGGGGTTTGCCAAACCGAAGTCTTGCGTAGGCATGGCTTACCCAATCTTCATAGAAAGTTTTTTAGCGTGGGCTTTCAATAATTCAATCTCTATCATTCATAATGGGGGCAGCAACACAATCCCGCTTGAGGCGGGACAAGTTGTGTGTTGCTGCAGATGGCTTAAAGAAATCACTTAAAAATTTACAAAGAAATAAAAGTAGTTTTAATTGCCTGACGCAGATTTATGTCAACGGTTACTTCATTGGCAAACCTGTCCCATTGGGCAATGGCTGAAGAAACTTCATCTACTATGTGGACAGCCTTCTTAATGTTCATCTTTTTTGCCACCATAAGAAAATCTTCTTTTGAAAAGGAGTCCCTCTTCATGTTGACCGTTAAGGATTGACTGCTCACCCAGTGACTTCCTGGCCGATATGAGTGACAGATATCAAATGCAGGTGATAATTTCCACTCTCCAGTAGGAGACATCAGAAATGCAAAATTTTTGGTGTGATCATCACAATTCCTGCTCAATACGTTAAATACCATTCGCCTAAATAATTGTTCAGCATCTTGGTAATGAAGCCCAAGTGTCCTCATGGATTCAAAC
>JAYUHI010000068.1:0-5860 GCA_043767095.1 Bacteroidota bacterium | reverse complement strand
AAATCTGGCTTCCGCAAGTCTTGTACTTCAATTCGAAATTACCAGCCAGGGGCAATTGTTATTTGTAAAGGATGGGTTCAACTCAGCGTTGTATGAGTCACGCATCCTGTCTATGTATCAGCGTTTCAATGTTGAGAGGGAACCTATTCTGAAGGAAATCATTCGTACTGCAAAAATCTACGGTGATGCCCGATAACGTGATTGTCAATAAATCGGCATCCCTTGAACGCTGTTTAAACAGGATCAAAGAGGAGTATTCCGGGAAGGAAAATCAGTTTCGCACGAACTTTACCGTGCAGGATTCAATTCTGCTCAACCTTCAGCGGGCGCGTGAATTATGTGTTGACCTGGCCAATTATGAAATTAAACGAAGGAAATTAGGCGTTCCCCAGAGCAGCAGGGATTCCTTTGACCTCCTGGAGCAAGCGGGTTTACTGGAAACGGAATTGGCCGCAAAACTGAAACGGATGATAGGCTTCCGAAACCTGGCCGTCCACAATTATGAATCGCTGAACTTAGATGTGGTGGAAAGCATTTTGAATGGGAACCTCAACGATTTCCTCCTTTTTAAATCGGTCATATTACGACAGGCATAAAAGCACAGGTCCAAAAAAGAAAATCTTTCCATTCTCTCGGCAACAAACAATCCTCGGTTATTTTTGCGTGCCTGCCGTAGTCCCGATGCATCGGGACGAAGGCAGGCGCGAACCTAATAATCCTTTTCTTAAAAATGCCCAGAGACAGAAGCATCCGCTCCGTGCTGATTATCGGCAGCGGCCCCATTATCATCGGTCAAGCGTGTGAATTCGATTATGCCGGCACCCAAGCCGCCCGCTCGTTGCGCGAGGAAGGCATTGAGGTGGTGCTCATCAACTCCAACCCGGCCACCATCATGACCGATAAGATCAATGCCGATCATGTTTATCTCAAGCCCCTCGAAAAGAAATACATCAAAGAAATCCTGGAAAAACACCACATCGATGCGGTGCTGCCTACCGTGGGTGGCCAAACTGCACTGAATCTGTGTATTGATTGTGATAAGGCAGGAATGTGGGACCATTATGGAGTGAAGATTATCGGGGTGGATATTCTGGCTATTGAGACTACCGAAAACCGCGAGAAATTCCGGTTGAAAATGATTGAGCTTAACGTGGGCGTTTGCAGGGGGGCAACGGCTACCTCGTTTTTGGGCGGGAAAGAAATCGCTCAGGAAATCGGATTTCCACTGGTAATCCGGCCTTCTTATACGCTGGGGGGAACTGGGGGTGGCTTTGTCCAAAATCCAGAAGATTTTGATGAAGCTCTTAACCAGGGATTGCACGCCTCCCCCATCCACGAAGTGTTAGTGGAACAGAGCATAAAAGGCTGGAAAGAATATGAGTTGGAATTGCTTCGCGATGGCAAAGGCAACGTGATCATCATTTGTTCGATCGAGAATTTTGACCCGATGGGCATTCACACAGGCGACTCCATTACCGTGGCCCCCGCGATGACCCTGCCCGACACGGTGTATCAGCACATGCGCGACCTGGCCATTAAAATGATGAACGGCATTGGCAGGTTTGCGGGCGGATGCAATGTGCAGTTCGCGGTGAACCCGGAAGATGATTCGATCATCGGCATTGAAATTAACCCGCGTGTATCGAGATCATCGGCATTGGCTTCGAAAGCAACCGGATACCCCATCGCTAAGATTGCTGCGAAGCTGGCCATCGGATATAATCTTGATGAGCTACAAAATGCGATCACCGGAACCACTACTGCCTATTTTGAACCTGCTCTCGACTACGTGATTGTAAAAATCCCGCGCTGGAATTTTGATAAGTTTCATGGAGCCGATAAAAAACTTGGCCTTTCGATGAAATCAGTGGGCGAGGTGATGGCCATCGGGCGGAATTTTCAGGAAGCGTTGCAAAAAGCTTGTCAGTCGTTGGAGATCAGGAGGAATGGCCTGGGGGCCGATGCCAAAGAACTCCGCAACCAGGATGAGTTAATGCACAGCTTAGCCAACCCAACCTGGAACCGTCTCTTCCACATTCACGATGCGCTCAAGATTGGAATCCCGCTCGGCACGATCCATAAAGTGACCAAGATTGATAAGTGGTTCCTCAAACAAATTGAACAGCTAATCGAAATCGAAAATGAGATTGAGGAGTTTGATTTAGCCAACGTACCGACTGAACTGCTTAGGAAAGCAAAGGAAAAAGGTTTTGCCGACCGGCAGATCGCCCATCTCTTGCACTGCTACGAAAGCGAAGTACGAAAGAAAAGAATAGACCTTGGCATCAAACGGGTTTACAAATTAGTGGACACCTGTGCCGCTGAGTTTGAGGCGAAGACACCCTACTATTACTCTTCCTTCGGTCAGGAGAATGAATCCATTGTATCTGACAAAAAGAAAGTATTGGTGTTGGGCTCCGGCCCCAACCGCATTGGACAAGGAATTGAATTTGATTACTCGTGCGTGCATGGTGTGTTGGCGGCCAAAGAGTGCGGTTACGAAACCATTATGGTAAACTGCAACCCCGAAACAGTTTCCACCGATTTTGATATTGCCGATAAACTTTATTTCGAACCGGTATTCTGGGAACATCTGATTGACATCATCGAACACGAAAAACCGGAAGGCGTCATCGTTCAGTTGGGCGGACAAACCGCACTTAAGCTTTCAGAGAAACTGCATAAGTATGGAATCAAAATCATTGGAACATCTTTCAATTCACTTGATCTGGCCGAAGATCGCGGACGCTTCTCCACCTTGCTGAAAGACCTGAACATTCCTTACCCCGAATTTGGGGTTGCCAAAGACCCGGACGATGCCATTGAAGTTTCCAAAACCATCGGGTTCCCGCTGCTGGTGCGCCCGTCTTATGTGTTGGGTGGCCAGAGCATGAAAATCGTGATAAACGAAAAAGAACTGGAGAGTCACATCATCGACATCTGGAAACACCTGCCCGATAACAAAGTGCTGCTCGACCATTTTCTCGACAACGCCATTGAGGCCGAGGCCGATGCCATTTGCGATGGCGAAGATGTGTACATCATTGGCGTGATGCAGCATATTGAGCCGGCAGGTATCCATTCGGGAGATTCATATGCTGTCCTCCCGCCCTACAACCTGGGCGATTTCGTGATGAAACAAATGGAGTACTATACCATAAAAATCGCGCAGGCTTTGAAGGTGAAAGGATTGATCAACATCCAGTTTGCTATCAAGCATGATAAAGTGTACGTGATTGAAGCCAACCCCCGCGCCAGCCGCACCGTGCCGTTCATTTGCAAAGCATATGATGAACCTTATGTTAACTATGCAACGAAAGTGATGCTGGGCGAAAACAAGGTGAAGGATTTCACTTTCACCCCGAAGAAAAAAGGCTACGCTATTAAAGTGCCTGTGTTCTCGTTCAGTAAATTCCCTGAGGTGAACAAAGAACTCGGTCCCGAAATGAAAAGCACGGGCGAGGCCATTTATTTCATTGATGATTTGATGGACGATTACTTCATGAATATTTACAACGAAAGGAATTTGTATTTGAGCCGGTAGCCACCAATCAAATTAAAATGCGCTCTTTTTCATAGAAACGTGTTCATTACTAATCGGGATCGCGGCACTCGTTCCTCGGCCGCGATGACTTCTTCGTAGGCGTGTTGTGCCGGGTTCTTCGCCTCTCCTTCGAAGCAGTCATCGCGGTTGAGTCGTGGCATCAGCCAGGACTCATACCGCGATCCGGCCTTCCTTTCATAGCAAGTTGCGTGCGTGTTCAACCGGGATCACAGCACTCATCCCGGCATGCCTGCGACAGGCAAGTGGGACTCGGCCGCGATGACTTCTTTGTTGTCGTCCGGTTTTTTAACAATTAACTTTTAACAATTAACTTGTGGCCTCAATGGAAGACAAGATCAGGACGGAAGAAATCAGGCGGTACAGCAAAGAGTTTTCGGTGGCCATTTGCACTGGCTTTTTTCAAAATAAGATCAAGATCAGCGGTCCGGAAATTCTTTCTTTCTGCAGCCTGCGCCAGGTAAACCTGCTTATTTTATTTGAGCTTATGAAGTCATGGACTTCGGAAGCCCAAAAACTGAAAAGCCCTTATTTCGACTATTCAGCCCAGCCAGTGCATGATGCGCTGGCCCAATTTCAAAACACTTTATCTAATCATATTTCCATATCCCGAGCTGATTTTATTCCGTTAGTCGAGAAGGCTGTGTTTCAAACACTGTCATTGATCATCAGTCCATACGATTTCTACTCGTCCATTTTGGACAATAACGGAAATGAATTTTTACGGGTTGCCGATCTGAAAAACGAAATCAAATACCTGAAAATCAACAGCGCTCCTTTGGAGCGGTTGCTGCAGAAATTGGCTGATGAGAAAAAAGTTGATATTATTTCTGGCAAAGAAACATTTGCCATGCTCGATGGTATTCTGGAAGAAGTTAATTTCTCACCCGAAGATCCTGAAATCTATTTAACAGAATTCTCGAAAACGCTTAAAGTCAGGCTGTCCGATTTTTACGAGCCGATGGCCCCGGTGAACCCGCCAACAAAAAAAATTGTGACGGCCGGGCCGGTGAAAAAGTCACAACCTACCCTTCACCAACCTACCCTCTACGATCAACTCAGTACAGGCGAATCCAAGCCCACCCTGGCCGATAACTTCCAAAAAAGAAAAATTGCCAAGTTGCGCGACAGCTTGTCTATCAACCAAAAATTCATGTTCACCAAAATGTTGTTCAATGGCGATTTTGAAATATTCAGCCAGGCCATAGAACGGATTGATATGCTGGATAATATTAACCAGGCAACCGATTACCTGCATAGTGAATACCCTGAATGGGATCGGGAGAGCGAGGAGTATGAAGAATTTTTGCTCATGGTTCAGAAGCGGTTTTCGGAAACAGAGGTTGGGGGGTGAGTAGATTGGTAAGTGGTGAGAGGTGGTTGGTAAGAGGTCAGTCACTCAGATTCGCTGCAACACCTGTCCGCGGTGGGAATCCAGTTTTAGAAAAATAAAAAGGAGCACGGTAAAGCCTATTAGGGCAGAGCCGCCATAGCTGAAGAATGGAAGGGGAATACCAATCACAGGAAATAACCCGATGGTCATGCCGATATTCACCGCAAAGTGGAAAAAGAAAATACTGACTACTGAGTACCCGAAGGCGCGTGCAAAGCGTTGCTTCTGACGCTCGGCTATGTAAACCAACCGAAGCAATAAGGTAACAAACAAGGCAATCACCAAAGCACTGCCGATCCAACCGTGCTCCTCGCCAATGGTACAGAAAATAAAATCGGTGTCTTGTTCGGGCACGAAATCAAACTTGGTTTGGGTGCCTTTCAAAAAACCTTTACCCGAAAACCCACCGCTGCCAATAGCTATTTTAGATTGCGTTACATTCCATCCATAACCCCTCGGATCAGCATCGGGGTTGATGAGGGCCTTAAGTCTGTTTTGATGGTGCGGCTTTAGCCGACTCACTACATAGTCCACACTTTCAATCGAGCCTATAATCAGGATTGCAGCAAACGAGAGAAAGGCAATGCGCTTTGCTTTTTTCTTGCCGAGCAAAATGATAACCAGAACAATAGCCACAACGGCTCCATGCAAATACCATTGGTTGGGCACCAGCAGGGTGAGGATGAAAATGACGGTTGCCACTGTGCCAGCCAATATCAGAAAGGGTGACATGCCCTCACGAAAAAATACCAACACAAAAACGGAAAACACCAGGGCTGTTCCAAAATCTTTTTGAAGTAAAATGAGGCCCATCGGTAGCGCAATCAAGGCAAACAAGATTACCTGGTTTCTGAAATTATCCATTTTGAAATTCACCGAGCCAATCAATTTGGCAACGGCCAATG